>CAZLDE010000012.1:11365-19518 GCA_964558215.1 uncultured Thermoplasmatales archaeon | reverse complement strand
AATTATTATAATTTTTATCTTATTTAGTATGATCCCCGCAGGGAAAATCATCACAGCAAATACCTCGAATCAAAGTCTGATAACAAATGAACATGCACCAATACAGATCTTAGGGGATAATGATTTTCTGCCGGAGAATGGTGTTATTAGTGGAATCGGCACGATAGAAGATCCGTTTATTATCGAAAACTGGATAATTATCAGTGATGGGTCAGCTTCACAAGGGATCTTCATCAGCAATACTACTGTGTATTTCATCATCAGGAATTGTACGATTAGTGGTTTTCATAGCTTACCTGAATTTGGTCAAGGAATTAAATTATCTGAGGTGATAAACGGAAGGATTGAAGATACAAAAGTAAGGGATTGTGAAACCGGGATCCATATTTTATTATCTTCCTATAATGAGATATTTAATTGCACGTGTTACGATCATCCATTTACAAATGGATATGGCATCCTGTTGTATCAGTCAATGAATATCAGTATAGTATCAAGTAAATGCTACAATGTGTATGATGGTATTGAAATTTTAGAATCATCTGATATCATCGTACAGAAAACGCAATGTTATAATAATACCTCTTTTGGATTGGTTTCGAATAATATACCACGCCATCCAGTCATGCGTTTTCTCATCGAGGATTGCACATTTCAGAATAATAAAGATGATGGTGTTCATCTGAGTGGTTCGACAGTACCTCATTCTTCCGGTTCAATAATTCGTAATTGTTCTTTCTATTCCAATGGTCTTGAACCAATTCCAAATCTTTATCGTATGGGGATGTATCTTGAGCGTCTTTGGAATACCATTATTGAAAATTGTATTTTTGATCATAATGGTTTTGGTTTATACGTAGGTGATCGATCAAAGAATGTTATTATTAGGAACTGTACCTTTGTGAACAATGTTGTTGACGGGGTTCAATTTAAGGGGGATCCGCTCTTTTTAAGTTTTTGTCCGAATGCTGAAATATCGTATTGTGATTTTATTAAAAACGATGGTGGCTTATTTTTATATTATGTACGAAGAGCCCAGATTCATCATTGTGTGTTTGAAAATAATTCATATTTTGGAATTCTATCAGTGTTTTCTACTTCAAGTATAACATCGAATAACATATTGAATAATGGTAGAAATTATCCTGCAATAGATTCTTCCGGGGCGTACATCTGGAGTTCGTTTTCCGATTTACGAAGTAACTGGTGGGGTACGACTCAAGGACCAAGTATTTCCATTGGTGTTAAAACAGGGATAATAATACCAATACGATCTATCGAAAATAGTGATGTCGTACTGTTATTAAGGGGATTTGCTCTTGTTCGTCCTTGGTTGTCAGAACCTGTTACTGATGCGGGTAGACCGGCATAAACTATCATTTGATTAAAAGAATGGAAATATGGTATATTATCGCTTGATTTTCCAGTATCTTTTTATATAGGTTTTTTCACTCTTTGATGATGGTACGGAATAAATCTCTCTCGAAAGAAACCATTGATTTCATCAGACAACAGGTGTTGAAGGGAACGTCGAAGGCGCAGGTAGCCCGAAGTCTTGATATTTCGTATCGGACCGTATGGAATCATACGAAGGACATACTGACACAAAGGGTTCTCTCTAGGGATTTGATTGAGGCGATTCGACGGGATGTACAGCTTGGTACATCGAAATACCTGACTGCTCAGAAGTATGATGTCACACCAAGTACGGTGTATTATTGGACGAAGGATATCCCGGGGAGGAACTGTGGGTGGCCTGGGATCCGTGGGAAAACCCTTGAGATGTTAAAGGAGTTGGTCGCCAATGGTTTTCTCCTTCCTACTGGTGAAAATGTTCATGGGCGGTTCTTGACGTTGCGGAAATATTTTCCCTCAGTCTATCGTATCTCCATGTACGGGAAACAAATTTTTCTGTTGAAGGGGCGGGAGGAGGAAGCGGTTCGGGCGTTTCTGGGGAGCACCAGGAAGAAGATTATTAGTTATCAGGAGTTGCATCAGGTCACTGAGGTTTTTGGTGCAGATATCAGTATGAATGAAAAGAAAGCGTTCCTTTTCAAAAAAACAGGGTCATCATCGGCCTGAAAAGCGGGGAGTCCAAAAGAGGGTTTCTCTTCGAGAAAAGGATGATTCTTTTTCATTTTTTTACATTCGGAAGTACTGCGCGTCAGTAGTTCCGAAAGTAAGGAGAAAAACGCAGAAAATCTGATGAAAGAGTTCTTTGTGGATTTGAGCTCGAGTCATAAGAGATTATCTATTTTGCTTTCAGGGTTCATATCTGCTTTTTTTATCTTTATTTATAGGAGAAAAAATACTACAATAAAAAGAAATAAATATATGATATGTATTAGCATAACATAAGGAGGAAGATATGATGAAGAAAACAATGGTAATAGTTTGTATTTGTGTGCTGGTGATTATCCCGGTTCTCACTGCTGTCGCAAATCCAACTGTCATCTTTCGTGATAACAGATTTGTGAAAAATGTACACGACCCCGCAGGTCCGGTTGCAATTGAATCCTGGACAAAAACATTCGGTGGTTGGAGAATGGATGCCGGTTTTTCAATTCAACAGACAACAGATGGCGGGTTCGTCATTGTGGGGGTCACAGAATCGTATGGTGCTGGAAAAAACGATGTCTGGTTGATTAAAACGGACTCTTCGGGAAACAAAAGCTGGGATAAAACCTTCGGTGGGACAAATCATGATTTTGGCAATTCAGTGCAACAAACAAACGATGGTGGTTACATCATCGCCGGGAAAACAAGGTCATATAGCCAGGGTCTGGATGATATCTGGCTCATCAAAACCGATTCAGAGGGCAATAAAATGTGGGATAAGACTTTCGGCTATGATAAATATGATTCAGCATCTCAGGTTCGACAGACGCCTGACGGCGGCTACATCCTTGTTGGGGAAGTGAATAATAACGGTGGTGGGGTCAGTGACGTCTGGGTCATAAAAACCGATCTAAATGGCGAAATGGTATGGAATAGAACATTTGATGGAGAAGGAAAACCTCTCAGCCATGACTATGGGACTTCTATCGCACTTACCTCAGATGGAGGCTACATCCTCACCGCTGCGACATACACCGCTCAAGATACATATGGGTACAATGTTTGGTTGATTAAAATCGATGAAAACGGAAACACGATCTGGGATAAGAAAATCGGGGGAACCGATGCTGAGTATATCTCTTCTGTCATACAAACAGACGACGGCGGGTATGTCATGGCTGGCGTTGATTCATACAGCAACACAAATGAGGCAGTATGGATCCTAAAAACTGATGAAAACGGAGAGATTCTTTGGGAGCAAAAATATCCAGGCATCGGTATGGCACGAGGCGAATCAATACAACAAACCAGCGATGGTGGTTACATCGTTGTCGGGTTCACCTATAACAAATATACTCGTTATCGGGCTCTCATCATTAAAACCGATGGTGAGGGCGAATATGAATGGAGTTCTGTCCATTTTAGTTGGTTTGGTCATTGTCTAGCTTCTTCCGTACAAGAAACATCAGATGGAGGATTCATTATCGTTGGATATAGAAGGGTTTTGTTCAAAACAATGAACTTATGGTTATTAAAAGTATATACTGAAGAATAGGTTCGGAATCTACAGATTAACGAGAAGCCATCTGAACGTATGTCTTTCCCCTGCAGTTCTTCCAGAGTCGATGGGAAAATACAATAAATTGAAAGGTATTCATTTATGTAATGACCGTCGGGACGAAAGGATTCATTGTGTGGTTTGAGGCAATAGTCTATAATAAAATAAGGAATGCTTGTAAGAATATTTTTATCAAAATATTCGTCCATAGCCTCGGTGTGCTCTTGATGACCGCCGGTCTCTATTTTCTCTTCACAACAATCCCCTCGTTGACAAGCATAGCAGGTGTGTTTCTGATTATGTTAGGATTGGTTCTTTTTATTATACCATTAGGCGTAGACTGATTACTGAAAATCCCTCGTTCAAAGTTACGTAATCAGAGGAACGTACGACGCATCATCCTTCTTTTTTCCTGATAGTTTCAAGTGAAAACGAGGTAATCGACTTAAAAATCCGATACTGGAAAACCGCCCCGCAGAGCACGTTCATATGATACGTGATGAACCTGAACAATAACACAAACACACCAAGCAGATACTGGTTCGAGGCTCCAAGCAGAACACCGTAGAGGCCAGCCATCCCTAGCTCGGTCACCCCGGAGCTACCCGGTGTCGTCGGCAACATCACGATAATAAGCAATAATGCCTGGACAGCATACGACTCGACAAAGAACGGGGGAAGACCAAGACCAAGAAGAATCATCGAAGGAATCATAAAACCAGTGCACCACATCAGTATCGTCAGACCACCAGCTACAAGAAATGATTTTTTCCCCTTCGTCAAAAAAAGAACCATGCTGTTATGGAAGTTATCGATCTCTTGACCTATTCGGTCCACCACCTTCGTGTTCCTCTCTTCCTTTTTTGACACCCGACTGACACGCACACTAATCCACATCAAGAAATCTTTTGTTTTACGTGGGTATTTCAACGCTAAGGCAAACAAGATAATCCCTGTGACAAACACAATGATCCCTATGGTCAGTCCATAGCTGATAAGCTTTATGTCAATCCGGTCCTTAAAAACAAAAAAACCAAGCGGGACGAGAAATAGAATAAAGATTGCATCAATCAATCGTTCACCAAAAACCGTAGCGGTCGCACCCCCTGTGCTTAACCCGTCTTTATTCAATAAATAGATCCTAACCGGTTCTCCCCCGGCAAGCGAAGGGGTGATACCTGCAAGGAACTGGTTTGTGATTACTATCTTTGTTGACTCCCAAAGACGGAGATGAATTTTCTGGTCAATGATGCCACTAAGAACCTTTATCCGAGCACCCCAGATGAACCAGTACAATACATTCAACAGAATCGCAACACCAAAGAAAAAGAAAAACGCAGGACGAAACGACACCTGTGACAGATACTGCATGGTCTGTGCATCAATCGTAAAATACATGATAAGGAAAATGATAGACACACTCAGGGCGATGCTGAGAAGAATTGAGATTTTAGTTTTGGTTAATTTCTTTTGTTCGTTTGTCAATGGAACCGGTTATTTCAACGACGCTATAAGTCTCTTGTGGTTCCTTTCACAGAAGAATAAAAAACCTTATGTCCTGCAGCTTCTTACTCCTTTCTCATTGTGAGGCTATGAAAAAACTCCCGCTCAGCAAGTATCTGCAAACTATCCGATATGCTGCGACAAACTACCTCTCCAAGGAATGCATCTACCCGTTTTACGCGTCGTTTAAAGTCACCCATATCTGCAGTCTGCAATGCAGCTTCTGTAACGTCTGGAAAGAAAAAACCCCTGATCTTCCAAAACAAGAGGTTTTCAAGGTCATCGATAATATCGCAAACTCAAGCATCGTCGTCCTAAGTCTTGAAGGAGGCGACCCTCTCGTTCGAAAGGACCTTGGTGAGATCCTGCAGTACGCCCATCAAAAACCATTCTACCTTTTTTTCACCACAAACGGTCATCTTCTCGATAAACGACCTATGAAGGAATATGGGAAGCTTATCGATTATCTGCACATCAGCATCGACGAGGGTCATGACAATCTTGCGTTCTTTGACCGGCTTGAGGAGTTCCAAAGCTATGGGCCTGAGATCTGTATTCAAATCGTTGTGACAAAAGATACACTCTCAGCACTAGAAGAAAAAGTAAAACGCGTCTACGAGGTCAACGCTCGCACCGTCGTGATGCCGGCATGTCATTTAGACGATACAGATGATTTCTACCCTGATCCGCAAAAGTTCAGAGAAGAACTGATTCGGTTGAAACAGAAATACCCAAACACCATCACCACGCCGAATGGTTTCCTGGACAATATCAACAAACCCCACGGGTGTTCTACATCTTCTGTCATCATCGACTCAGATGGTGGTCTGTTCTACCCCTGTCGGACCGTCGGGCAACATCTCTATAACTTCACGGGAGGCTCTTTTATGGAGTTCCTTCAGACTCCGGAAGCAAAAGACGCACGGGTTGCGATGCAGCGCTGCGACCGCAGATGCGGTTGGTACCAGTATTTTGCTACCGATGTGTTTGCCTCGCCCCGTTCGCTCTACTCGTCGTTGAGCCCCTACCTCCTCAAATAACCACCGTGGTGCTGTGTTGGTAACTCTTATGTATCCATCCATGGTTATCTCCCAAGACGGGATTCGGTTGTCATGAAAATACTCTTCACCACAGAATCATACTACCCGATCATCGATGGTGGGGCGATCGCACAACACCGCATCGTCCATGAGCTCATTAACAAAGGCCATGACGTCCGGGTGATTGCCCCGAGTTTGTCGTTCAAAAATACAGTGGATCCTGATAATGGTTCAACAATCTACCGGCCACGGGCGTTTGTCCTTCCTTTCTATATGAACAATAAATACCATTTCACCCCGTTCCCGTTCTTCTCTGTAAAAAAAATCATTGACCAGTTCAAACCAGATGTGATCGATGTCTGCTCTCCATACCCGATTAGCCTCTGTGCCATGACCCTTGCAAAGAAGAAACACATTCCCCTGGTTGGCTCTATCCATATCCTCCCAGAGAACATCCTAGCCCCGTTCTTCTCATCTGCGCTGTACCCAATGATGGTGAAATACACCTGGTCCTATCTCATTTATTTCTATAACCGCGTCGACTGGGCGACAGTACCAACACAGACCGGTGCGGTGATGTACCAGGAAAAAGGATTGAAAACACCACTGGCTCCTATCTCAAATGGGGTGAACACCGCGATGTTCAAACCGACTAATGACGGGGAGTATCTGCGAGAACGATTCAATCTACCGGAAAAACCATTGGTGTTGTACACCGGTCGGATCAACCAGGAGAAAAACGTTGACGTGCTCGTCAAAGCGATCCCCTTGGTGTTGAAGGAGGTGGATGCGCATTTCCTGTTCTGCGGGTCAGGTGGTCTGAAACCAGAGATCATGAAATTAACTAAGGATCTAGGCATCGATTCGCATACGACGTTTATCGATTTTCTGGACTGGGCTGATTACCCGAACATCTACACGCTTGCTGATGTGTTTGTCATGCCTGCAGAATCAGAGCTGCAAAGCATCGTCACCCTTGAGGCGATCGCTTCTGGAGTACCACCAATCGTCGTCAACAAGGGTGCGGTCCCGGAACTGGTCAGTGCAGGTAATGGGTTGGTCTTTGAGCCAAAGGACAGCAACCGGCTAGCAACAAACATCATCACCATCCTTTCTGATAAAACACTACAGGACACCATGAAGCAGAAGTCTCTGTTGCTCAGTGAACAGCATTCGATGAGTTATGTTGGGTCCCAGTATGAGCAGGTCTACGAGAAAGCCCTTTTACGTTTAAAAAAGAGGTAATGGTTTCATTTTTTCACTATCAAATACTGGTCAATGAATGTCCAGTTGACGCTGTACACCTCAGCCCAGTGTATCTCTTCATTGTCCTGGTTGACGGTCGCATTCCGATAGAGGAGTTGGAACGGCTCTGATAAAAACTTTTGATAGGACTCATTGGTCATATACACGCTCTCCAGCACATGGATATTAACTGAGGTGTACCGCATGACATCGTCGATGAGCACATGCGTCACGAGAGGATGGTTTTCCCCAGCAGTAAAATCAGCGATACATCCCACCCAAGTGTCGCACGTCCATGTCTCGTTTGTCTGTTCGTAGGTCGCATTGATGCCTTCAGCCCACATCATCTTTGAGAGCCGCAGGTCTGTTGCGACCATCGTGGTATTTTTGTCGATATTGTCCTTTATCCACACAATGGCATTTGCAGTCTCATTCGGGATGCTTTCATCCATCCATTCCAAGGAGGTATACACAGGATAGACTGCGACTGCGTTTGAAAAAACTAATCCAAAGACGACCAGTGCAAACACCATCTGCAGCGATGGATAGGAGAATGGTTTTTTCAGTGATGAGGTAACGTTACCTTCCCGGTTCCTGAAGAAATGAAGTACACCAACTGCAGTGAAGAGACAGGCAGGGACTGTGAGGTATTCAACATGACGATCGGGAAACAAGGTCGTGTTTATGGTGACAAGTGAATAAATGAAGGAGCAGAGGATGGCAAGCAACCAGGCTTGGAAGAACCAGCG
>CAZLDE010000012.1:3444-11355 GCA_964558215.1 uncultured Thermoplasmatales archaeon | reverse complement strand
GCACTTTTTTCAGATATTCGACACCAACACATCCAAACCCGATGAACAACAGCATGGGAATCGAATAGACAATGGAAAGAGGTCTCATCCGCATGCCACTGACCGGGAAATTCACAAATAAAAACAGGATCTCCGCGCAGAGGATAAACACAAACCCTGCGGTGAAATACAGAGACGCGCGTCTCCGGGAGGCTGCTGGGTTAAAGGAAAAAGCCTTCTGAAGTCTCTGAATCCAGACTGGTGTGTTTTTCTTCAATGCTGCGATACCGAGTAGTAAGCCAAACAAACTCACATAAAAAAAGGATATCACCAGATAGGAGGATATGGAGAGTCCTTCGTTCATGAACGTACTAAAGACCGGTGTGGCGATACAGATCCAATAGCCAAAGGCAAAGGCTGATGCAACCGTGACGTAGAAGACATCCCGGTACATCTCTCTGAGATTCACTCGGGTGCTTTTTATGACGACAACAAAGAGGATGGTCATGAGAAAGAAATAGGTGGTGAGATGATGGGACATGATGAGAAACATCGTCGAGATGAGCAGGGGGATAAGGTATTTTTTTTCATTCATGTATTTGATGAAGAGATACAAGCAGAGGATCATGAAGAAATGCCCCATGGTCAAGGGTGCCGCGTGGCTGGTCTGATAAACATGGAAGGGGATCACTGCAAGAAATAGGGATGATAAGAGGGCAAGGTCACGTCGTTTCGTCAGATCGTAGATCATGAAATATAGGATAAAAACGGTCAGCCCGCCGAAAATCGGTGCGATTTTAGGCATTACCCAGAGCAGGTCGACCCCTGTTATCCAGTGACCGGCTGCCGAGAAGATATACAACACCGGGAAATAGTTATACATCCCACCCCACCCATCATATTCGTTGAAGATCTGTTGGTTTTCGACCATCCGTGACGTGAGTCCATAGTAAATACCAAAATCACCGCCCCATGCGGCGTTCATCCAAGCCGGGATAGATCGAACGGCGATAGCAATCACAGTAATCAGGATGAGCCAGAAGTACCATGATTTAAGAAAATCCCAGTGTTTCATGAAGAATTGCGCCTTCCTCACAGGTAATACTCCTCTGATTTAAAGCTATTATGGTAAAGGTTTATATTCTTTCATTGACGATGGTAAGGATGTTTTCTACTGTTGTTTTTACGTCGCATTCCCGTGTAAAACCTGTTCTTTGTTCGGCTATGCTGACATCGTTTTTCAAGTTCACTGTGTCCTGAGTGACTGAATAAAACGTTCCTAGTTCGTTGTGATATTTTGAGAGGTATTCTTGTTCGATCTGGCCGGGTGTTGGGATGAACAAGGCTTTGGTTCCGACCACAGCGACATCCATTAGTGTTGAATACCCGGATCGTGACACTACCAATTTTGCTTTGTTTAGGAGTTCCTCTCGTAGTCCTTTTGTTACGAAGGAATAGGTTGTGAGATGTTTCTTTTTTGTAACAGAATATTTCTCTGCTTTTCCCAGGGTCATGACGACGTTTCCCTTCAGCTCCTTTGCTTGTGAAGCGAGTTTTTCTTCTAGGAAGCTGCGTTGTGGCTCCGGGCCTGATATCGAAATCAGATAATCGATATCCCTCTTCATGGGCTTTCTGGTGAAATCAGACAAGACCCCGACATAATGGATGGTGTCTTCATTGATCCTTTTTAGATTATGTGACAGATCGCCCGAGAGGTTATTTTCTTTGTAATCTGGGACTATGATGCCTCTGTAGCGTTTGAAGAAGAACATGTTGAATCGCTCCATCGCATTCTCAAACATCTTTATCTGGAGTGGGTTCATGATCCGCATCTGATGAGAGATGAAAAACGAAGGTATCGTCTTGCTGTACATGTCATATCTGGCATCAGAGATGATGCAGTCGTAGTGTTTTTTATCAAGGATCTTCTGTAGTTGCGCGAGTCCATCCTCGATTCTTTTAATGAACACCGGCCAGTACACCATGCTTTTTGCAAGGAACTGTCTGGTGTTTTCAGAAAGCAGCATGGGGTAATCAGGGATGTCGACATAGGTGGCCTGCTCTCCGAGTTCCTTTTTAAGTACCTCAAGGCTTCTTCCGTTTGATATCACGGTGATGTTGTGATGTTCGCTAAGAAATCTTCGGAGAACTGGTAGGGATCGTGTCGCATGACCAAGGCCCCAGGAGCATATTCCGTAAATGATTTCCATATACTGGATTGTATTTTGCAGGATGTTAAATAGCTACCGAAAACACGGGTATTTATAGAGGATTAGGTATTTCAGTTGGGGCTTGTATGAACTGGAGAGAGAAACTTACAGCGGTTACTTCTGAGAATAATAGTTTGTTGTGCGTCGGACTTGATACTGATCTTGGGGAAATTCCAAAATTCATAATTGAGACAAGCAGGGATCCGCAGTTTGATTTCAACAAAGCAATCATTGATGCGACCAAGGACCTTGTCTGTGCATATAAGTTAAATTTGGCTTTTTATGAGGCTGTTGGAAAAAAAGGACTGGAGTGTTTGGAAAAAACCATCCAGTACATCCCACGTAATATCTTTATCATTCTTGATGGGAAACGCAATGACATCGGCAATACTGCACAGAAATATGCTTTTTCCCTTTTTGAGACTCTGAAGGCTGATGCTGTCACTATCAATCCGTATCTTGGGAAGGATGGTGTCAGTCCCTTCTTGGACTATAAGGACAAGTGCTGTTTTATCCTGTGTCGGACCTCAAATCCCTCGGCTGGTGATTTACAGGATCTCATGGTCTCGTCGACACCCCTGTATCAAATCGTTGCACAGAAGATTCAGCAATGGAATGTGAATAATAACTGTGGGGCGGTCGTCGGTGCAACGTACCCTGAGGAGCTTAAAACCGTTCGAACCATCCTGGGGGAAGAGATTCCTATTTTGATCCCCGGGATCGGCAAGCAAGGTGGTGATGTTGAAAAAACGGTTCAGAACGGAACGAGTAAAAAAAAGGACATGGCGCTTATCAACTCGTCTCGGGAGATTCTGTTCGCAGGATCTGGTGAGGATTTCGCGGAGCATGCACGCAGCAAAGCAGAATCGGTCCGGAGTCAAATCAATAGATATCGATAACGATGCTCAGGCGAAGAATTAAATAACCGAAAGTGGTATGTTTTTTTTATCCTTGATACGAAGATCTCCATGAGAGCATGATTGGAGAAGCAAGTTCAAGGTAACAGTTGATATCGATTAGGGTCCCTCTTCGATCAAACAGACGTCATGTCAAGAGATGAAACTGAGGATAACCACGATATCATAGAACTGTCGCGAGAAGCGCTGCAGGATTCTCCCGCTGCTGCTTACTGTGGAGGATGCTGCGTCACCACACCCAATGCAATCCCTGTATGTTTTGTGTTGGGTGACAGCGACAACATTTTTCGAATTCATGCTGCTTGAATGCATCCTAGCTTGTTTTCTCTGCGGCTGTAAAGATTTTTTTACAGGTTTGTATAGATACTATTATATCCTGCTAAAGCATATCATTGGCAGGCAAAAACTATAAAAGTCATTTTTGACTTCGGAGGAAGATTCTCAACGATGTTTAAGAAAAAATAAAACTCAAATAAAAACGAAAAGCTTATAATAACGAGGTAGGTTTTACGGTTAAAAATCACGTAACACATCAACAAAAGTCCAATTACCGGATGCTCTCGAGGAGCATGATAACGTATTTGGGAGTAGAACTTATCAATAAAAACGAAAGGCACTATTGGTGAGGACAAGAGGAATGAAAATTGCAATGATCGGCTGGGAATACCCGCCATTCAAAGTGGGAGGATTAGGCACCCACTGCTATGGGTTGACCCATGGTCTTGCCGATAAGAATGTTCACATAGATTTCTTCATGCCGAAGCTGAGAAAGAAAGTAAAGAGTGATAACAAGAACATAAAAATCATCGAGGTTGGTGAAGCAGAGGTATACCCCTACGACCGACCTGATGATAAGGAGCTTGGCGGCAAGTTCTTCGATGCCGTCTATCGCTATAATGATCTGCTGGTCCAACGGGTGAAAGGTAAATACGATTTGATACACTGTCATGATTGGCTTACCATGAAGGCTGCGGTCACTTTGAAGGAGAAATTAGGGGTTCCCCTTGTTTTAACAGTACATTCGACCGAATACGACCGATCTGGGTGGATTTATCCGAACCAGTGGTTCATCGATATTGAGCGGGAAGGCATGCAAAAGGCTGATCGCATCATCGCTGTTAGTGAGTTCACCAAACGCGTCGTTGTTGAAAAATACGGGATAACCCCCGATAAAATTACAGTTGTTCACAATGCTGTCTATCCCATCGGGGAAGGGGAGAAACGCAACCTGGTCCTGTTCCTCGGGAGACTGACGATACAGAAAGGCCCGGAGTTTTTCCTTAAAACAGCAAAAAAAGTCCTTGATTACGAGGACGCCCGGTTTGTGATAGCTGGTATTGGTGATATGATGCCGCGGTTAATCGAGCAGGCAGTCCACCTTGGCATCTCAAATAAGGTGATATTTACCGGCAAGCTTACTGAAGAGGAAGTCAAACACATTTACAAGATTTCAAGCATCTATGTCATGCCGTCGGTCAGTGAGCCGTTCGGTATCACCGCCCTTGAGGCGATTTCCGCCGGAACACCAACGATTGTATCAAAAAGCGCAGGTGTCTCCGAGGTACTGAAAAATTGCTTTAAAGTCGACTTTTGGGATACCGATGAGATGGCAAACAAGATTATCGCACTTTTACGCTATGATTCTTTACGCGATGCTATGAGGCAAAGTTCAAAAAGGGAAATACAATTATTTACCTGGGACCGCGTCGCTGAACGAACGCTTCAGGTCTACAGGGGTCTTGCCTAATATGCCATCCATATGTTTCTATTTCGAGGTGCACCAACCATTTAGATTGAATCATTTTTCTGTCTTTAACATAGGTAACACGAGAGATGTCCATTCCACGTATTTTAACCAGCATCTCAACAAGAAGATCTTTGAAAAAGTGGCCAACAAATGTTACCTTCCGACTAATAATCTGTTGCTTGACCTGATTCGCCAGTACGATGGGCGATTCCGTATCTCCTATAGTCTTACGGGTACATTTATTGAGTATTGTGAGAATTACCTCCCTGAGCTTATCGATAGCTTTAAGGAGCTGTTTAAAACCGGGGCGGTGGATCTCATAGAGGAAACCTATTTTCATTCTCTCTCTGGTTTGTATGATGAGCTTGATGAGTTTGAGGATCAGGTCAAGATGCATCGGCAGATGATTCGCAGGATCTTCAACTACAAACCAAAGGTGTTCCGGAACACAGAGGCCATCTATGATAATCGAATCGCCCGGAAAATCGCTGACCTTGGGTATAAGGGGATTATCACGGAAGGTGCAGAAAGGATTCTTGGGTGGCGTTCACCGAATTTCGTCTATAAACCAATCAACGCCAACATCAAAGTCCTTTTACGGAACTATAAACTTAGTGATGATGTCGGGTTCCGGTTCTCAGCCCGTAACTGGCCGGGGTTCCCTCTTACAGCGGATAAGTATGCGAACTGGATGTCCAATTCCTACGGGGATGTTATCAACCTGTTCATGGATTATGAGACCTTTGGGGAGCATCAGTGGGTGGAAACCGGTATTTTCGAATTCCTAAGACATCTCCCTGGTGAGGTGCTGAAACATGATAACCTTGATTTTGCGACTGTCAGTGAAGCGGTGGAACGGTACAACCCGGTTGGTGACATTGATGCACCCTGGGCTATCTCCTGGGCTGATGAGGACAGGAATGTGTCCACGTGGCTTGGGAATAACATGCAGATTGCTTGTTTTAACGAGTTAAAAGACATTGGTAAAAAACTGAAGCGAAAGGGAGACAGAGACCTCCTGTATATCTGGAGGCTTCTGCAAACATCAGATCATTTGTATTATATATCTACAAAGGGTTTTGAGGATGGAAATGTCCATGCCTATTTTAGTCCCTATGACATCCCCTATGATGGGTTTATTAACTACATGAACATCCTTCAAGACCTAAAGGAAAAAGCAGAACACCGGTGAGGAGACAGAACAGTCCATGAAGATTGTGCATTTTTCGTGGGAGTATCCACCAGTAATCTACGGGGGACTTGGTACCTTTGCCATTGAGATTACAAAAAAACAAGTTGAATTTGACCATGACGTGACGGTTTTCTCCCTGAACAGAGACAACGCTCTTGAGACCTCGGATCAGATTAATGGCGTCGAGGTCTATCGACCCAAAACACTTGATATGAGTAAACCGTTTTATCTGTGCGCAGACCATGAACTGCGTTCATGGGGGCCGTACTTCAAGTTTTTTGCTGATGTGCTCAGTTACAATATTATGTCTGCATCAAAACTTGTGAACGTGCTTGTTCGGAAGAACGGACGGACATTTGATATTATCGATGCACACGACTGGCTTGGAATCATGGCTGGGATGGTAGCAAAAAAAGAGCTAGCTCTTCCCTTGATTTTCCACGTGCACTCCACCGAGGTCGGACGATCAGTCGGCCGAGGATCTCATACGATAAAAGATATCGAATACGAAGGAGGTCAGGTGGCTGACTGTGTGATTACCGTGTCCAACGCCATGGCAGATGAGCTATTGAAACTTGGTTTTCCCCAGGATAAGATCCGACCATGTTGGAACGGAGTCGACCAATCGAAATATGACCCCAAAAAGGTTTCAGAGACAGAACGACTCACGTTACGTCGCAGATACGGGGTACAGGACCATGAATCCCTTCTTTTTTTTGTTGGCCGGCTGGTCACTGTCAAAGGGATTGATAAATTAGTAAGAGCCATGCCTCTCGTCCTACAAGAGTTCCCTAACACGAAACTTCTGATTCTTGGCATCGGTGATATGCAAAACGAACTTCAATCTATCGCCAATGAACTGGGAATCCATGATAAGGTCATCATGAGGAACGAGTTTGTAAGTGAGGGAGAAAGAATCCGTCATTATGCTGCGGCAGACGTCGTTGTTCTCCCTTCGTTATATGAACCCTTTGGTATTGTCTGCACAGAGGCGATGTCCATGGAAAAACCAACTGTCGTGGGCGCACGTGGTACTAACGGGATGCGAGAACAGATCATCCCCTCCGGTGAGAAGCAATGTGGTATCCATGTGAACCCCTTTGAGCCAAAGGATATCGCCTGGGGGATCATCCAGGTTCTTCAATCACCTGATAAAGGCGTGCAATGGGGGAAGAATGGAAGGGAACGGGTGTTGGCGGAGTTCAGCTGGGATGCAGTCACGAAACGAACTATTAATATTTACAAAGAGTTTCTGCGATAAGTTTTTTCAACGATAACATATATGGTTTTTCGGTCAGGAGATATTCATGAGAGAGTGGATTGTCACAAACGGGCTCGGTAGTTATGCTTCTTTAACTCATACAGGGGAATCCACAAGCAAGTTTCACGGGTTACTAATTGCTAGTTTAGAACCACCGACAAAGAGATGGATGTTTGTTTCCAATGTCATTGACAGGATTCAGATCAAAGATACAGTCTACTCATTGAAAGATCAGAAATGCAAATTCTCATTTGATTTCTTTCCCTCACTGGCTTATACGTTCAATGAGGTGCGCTTGAAAAAAACCTTTTTCATGCAACATGGGAAAAACACCTCTTTTATTAAATACACTGTTGACACTGACACACCGCTGGTTCTTTCCCATACACCTGTGGTCAACTCCCGGCATTTCTACGACATGACCTCCCCCGGGTCTGCCTCGTTTACTCAGAATGTGTTAGATCAAGGGGTGAAAGTGACACCGAACAATATTAATAAAACACTAAAAATATCTCTGAAAAATGCCTGTTATTTACCGGATGGATACTGGGAGGAACTCTATTATAGCAAAGATAAAGAAAGACACGATTCTTGGAGGGATCATA
>CAZLDE010000012.1:0-3434 GCA_964558215.1 uncultured Thermoplasmatales archaeon | reverse complement strand
TCATAATTTTCATATCGGGGAATTTCAGGTTCCTGTGAAGAAATCGACTGAATATTTCCTTGTTTGCACTATTGAGGAGGATTCCCTGCAGAACCCATTGGATATCTATCATCAGGAAATCCAACGGAAACAACAGTTACTGGTTGAGGCTATGCTTCCCCATGCATGTGATAAACTCGTGTTGGCATCAGATGCCTTCCTTGTAAAAAAGGGAACAGGAAAATCTATTGTCGCAGGATACCATTGGTTTAGCGACTGGGGCCGGGACACCCTGATCGCGCTCCCAGGTATTACGTTAGTGACAAAGCGGTTTGATGATGCAAGGCAAATCCTTGAAGGTTTTGGGAAATTCTGCAAGAAAGGTTTGATACCAAACGTGTTTGGGGAACGAGATTCCCAACCCGCATATAACACTGTTGATGCGTCATTGTGGTATATCGATCGAGTGTATCAATATCTAAAATACACCAATGATGTTGGTTTTGTCGAAAAGCTCTGGCCGGTGCTCCATTCTATCATCGATGGGTACAAGAAAGGAACCGAGTTTGGCATTCATATGGATACTGATTTTCTGATCAGTCATGGAGAAGGCCTCACTTGGATGGATGTCAAAATCGGGGAGTACTTTGTGACGCCACGGTCAAAAAAAGCAGTGGAGATCCAAGCCTTGTGGTACAATGCATTACGGATCATGAGCATGCTTTCCGCCTCCTTAGGAAAGAAGAATGAGTATGGAGAATTAGCAGAAAATGTAAAGAAGAATTTCAGACGTCAATATGACCATGCATACGATGTGATAGACATAAAGGATATCTCGATGCGTCCAAATCAGATTTTCCTTGTCTCACTTGATTTCCCTATGATTGATAAAACTCTCCAACAATGGATTGTATCAGAGGTTCAGAAAGCATTGGTCACTCTCTTTGGGTTACGGACCCTTTCGTCTCAAGATTCTCGTTATAAGGGGACATACCTTGGTAATTATCATAGAGATATTGCCTACCATAATGGAACTGTGTGGCCATGGTTGATGGGGCCGTTTATAAAAGCTTTTGTGAAAGTAAAAGACCATGAACCTGGACAGAGACGGTATGCGTATCAAAATTTCTTACAACCCATGGTTGATGTTTATGGGGGTTCCTGGGATGGCTCCATTCATGAGATTTTTGACGGTGACCCACCCTACGCGCCCCACGGCTGTATAACACAAGCATGGAGCGTTGCAGAGATACTGCGTGCCTGGGTGGAAGATATCGAGAACATCACACCAAAATACGAGTCTGCGCTGTTACATGAAATAGGCGTTTAGGACGTACTGTTCGATCATTCTATTTGTGTTGAAGAACGATGCGTTAATGGCAATGCAGCTTCTCATGGTTCGTATCCAATTGTCTCTGTCATTGTAGAACTTTGGGATAATCCATGTTTCAAGCTTGTTATACAAGTCGTTCTGATCGTTTTCATCGTCCGAATCCCGTTCATTTGATTTTCGTGTGCCTATTGCCCAACCGGTAATGTTTTCCACGCGCCCCTCGATCCACCATCCATCAAGGGTGCTGACTTGAGGAACACCGTTATGTGCTGCTTTCATACCTGATGTTCCTGAGGCTTCTTGAGGTCGTCGAGGGGTGTTTAGCCAGACATCGACCCCAGCGGTCATGATTTTCCCAATCGCCATATCGTAATTATGGATATATGCCATTTTTACCTTTCCATTGATGGATTTCATCGCTGAGATAATACGTTTAATCGTCTCCTTTCCAGATCCGTCCTTGGGATGGGCTTTTCCTCCATAGATAATTTGTATTGGCCCTGCTTTTTCCGCTATCGCCATTAGTTTTTCTGGATTGGAGATGAGAAGTTCAGGTCTCTTATAGGCGGTCTGTCTGCGAGCAAAGCCTATTGTAAAATGGTCATAGTTCATTCCGACGTTATAGCGGTTGTTTACAAAATCGATAAGCTTCTTTTTTGCGTCCATGTGTGCTGCCCATATATCTGTCTTATCGATACCAAACGCTGCTCGGAGCGTATACGGGTCTGTACGCCAGCCTGGAAGGTATTTGTCAAACACATGTTGGAACGGTTCTGAAACCCATGTTGGTGTGTGTACTCCGTTTGTGATCGAATCGATGTCATAGCCTGGAAACATCAGTCGAGATACTTCACCATGTTTCTTTGCAACACCATTAACGTAATGGCTGAAGAAGAGTGCAAGCCTGGTCATATTTAGTTTATTTTCAAAGGTGAATTCATGTAGTAAAGAGTCTGGTAGTATTTCTCCAATCATTGATTTTGCTAAAGATACATCGAATTGGTCATGTCCCGCAGCAACAGGTGTATGAGTCGTAAATACGCATTGATTTCTGACTTTTTCTACATCTTTGAATTGATCATAAAGCTCCAGTGTTCCAAGGGCAGCATGTCCTTCGTTCATATGATACTTATCGATGGTGCGGTACCCTAAGGAGTCGATGGCGCGGACACCACCGATACCAAGCACAATCTCCTGGGCAAGTCGATATTTATTGTCTCCTCCATAGAGATATTTAGTAATTTCTCTGTCATAGGGGGAGTTCTCCTCCAGATTTGTATCAAGGAAGAAAACCGGTACTATATACCCGCTTGTGCCTTCTACAGGGTAAAACCAGATGCGGATGGCAACGTCTCTATTCTCGATTTTCACGCTTGTTTTGCAGGGGAGGGCTTTTAGAAAATCATTGATGTTGAAATTGTAGGGAAGTTCGATTTGATTTCCGTCGAGATCTATTTCTTGATAAAAATAGCCCTTCTCTGAAAGAAGGGTGACTCCGACAATCGGGACATTTAGATCTGCGCAGGATTTTAAGGTATCACCTGCAAGAATTCCAAGACCACCGCTGTAGGTTGGGATATGCTCATCGATACCAATCTCCATAGAGAAATAGGCGATTTTTGGTTTCCCACTTGGTCGTGTGATTGTATTATTTTCTTCTTTTGTTTCCATTGTTGAAGTCTCCATTAACCCACCTCTGCTATCTAATGATTATATAATGAATAGTGTTGAAATAAAGTGATACTCTGAAGTTATGGTTAGTTTATCTTTTTTTCCTTTTTAATGATATGCTAGGTGAACATGATACCGTTGTAGTCTGTCTCTTCTTTTTTCTTTGTTTGAGTGCTCTGTTTTATTATTTTTCTTTGTTGTCGGGGGCCAACGAACTGGAAATCGTTTCGTAATAATCGGACATATATTTTATCTGGAAGCGGCTCGAGTTTGGCAATCCCTTTGATTTGAAATTTTTGTAAAATCCATTCAATTTCTCGTTGGGAGACATGTAATTTCTGTGCGATTTCGCGTGTAGTGATTGGGTAATTTTTCTGTAATAATTTAATGATTTTCTCCTCTAGAGAGCCTATGGTGATTTCTATCATACGATACCTATGCACTCATATGC
>CAZLDE010000011.1:0-20352 GCA_964558215.1 uncultured Thermoplasmatales archaeon | reverse complement strand
GGGTCTGTCTAATAAAGCCACTTTCTCATTAGATGAGGGACACGCCTATCACCCCCTTTTTTCTTGAAAATGAGAAATATACTTTGTTCATATCATCCATCACCTTAATGATAGATAGGAGAGGGGATGTTCCTCTCCTTTTGTTCAAGTCAAATACGCGATGGATGTCAGATTATCTTTACAGTGGTGCTGGAGTCGGCAGAGAACAACTGCTAAGATTGAACAGAAATTACGAAGAACATATCGGGTTATTCGTTCGAGCCCTTTTGTCCGCAGTCTATCCTCAAGTGCAAGATGTTCTTTCCAGTACCCATGATGTCCTTCTTGACGGGAGCGGACATGGTAGCGTTTGAGGTATTCTTGAGCGTTCTGTGTGTATGCGATCATGGTTTGATTCCGGTAGAACGCACCAACTTCTTCCGTATACCCTTTCTTGAAAAGAAAGCTGAGGATCTCAGAAAGTGAAGCATGGGTTTTAAACCCGGGGTCTTTCCAGTGATGCTGATACAAAGCTCGTATGTAATGTTCATCTCCTTTTGTGTTATACACCCAGTTGGTATGGATTTTATACCATCCTTGTATCCCATGGATTCCCATCCATCCGATCAGCTCATAATCAGCATACCCACCGTCAATGGTATGTTCTTCAACTCGAATTTCTGACCGGTTCAACGCTGTAAGCTGCGGGATCAGATTCTTTGCTTCATCAGCGTTGATCGATGTCACCTTCACAGACAGGGGGACGAAATGGTTCTGATCGGTGACGCTATCAACCTTATACCCCTTGATTTTGTAATGATCATTATACTCTGCCTCAGAATCCCTAGGGCGACTCTGGAGAGGCATGGCATCCTCCAACGTTTTCTCACCCAATCGGAGACCGAGAGTTTTTGCTGTAGCGACACTCTCATCTCTCATCAACGTGAACACTGTTTCCCAGTGTTCCTTAAGTCTGATGTTGCAGAAATGCCAAAGATTTTGTTTACTGGGTATGTTCACTTTCCCCTCTTCCATTTGAAATCCCAATGCCAGGGCTGCACGGGGATTACTCATGAAATATCGCACGAGTTCTGGGAAGAATTTCATCTTTTTCAGATCCATGAACAGAACCGCTTTCAGCATCGCCTCAGCAGGATACTTAGGTGTTCTGCGATACAAACCCTTGAAAAAATCCTGTAGAACATCCAAGTTCAACGCAGACAGAAACTTATCTGCGTTCATCGGATTATCTGGTGTTGCATCCTGGAACGGTTTCCAGATGCCCTCGATTTTGGCGAGGATTGTTTCTGGCATCAATCGTTCTTCGCTTGCCCTATACTTTTTTATTCTTGCTTCTATTTCTACCTCCATGTCATCCCATCCTTTCTTTTGTGCTGTTTTTAAAGAAAGGCATGGGATGATATCATTTTCATTGTTTCCTTCTCGATCATCCATGTTTAAATATTAGAACAGCTCGTTAGACAGACCCTCTATCGTAAACTAATTATATCCCATCTTAATGTTTGGTTCACGAACTAGGAACGACCATGAAATTAGTGATTTGTGAGAAAAACATTGCTGCGAGAAGAATCGCGTATATACTTTCTGGTGGTCAGGTTAAAAGCAGTAACCTTGGAAAAATCCCTGTGTATTCTTTTACAAAAAACAATGAATCATGGGATGTCATCGGGTTAAAAGGTCACATTATAAACCTTGATTATCCTAGTGGATTTAATCAGTGGACAAAGATTCCTCCCCATCAGCTCATCGAAGTCGAGCCGTGTAAAAACGTCAGTGAAAAAGACATTGCCTCGGCGTTAAAGAGTCTTGTAAAAGAGACCCCTGAAGTTATCGTTGCTACTGATTTTGATAGAGAAGGTGAACTGATCGGGGTTGAGGTTGTCGACCTTTTGAAAAGCTATAATCCTTCGATCACCAATATTAAACGAGCCCGATATAGCGCATTGACGCCCTATGAGATAAACACGGCCTTTGACAATCTGACGGAGGTTGACTATAATCTCTCTAGTGCTGGAGAGGCACGGCAGGTCATCGATTTGGTCTGGGGTGCTGTGTTGACACGATTCATTTCCTTGACGTCTCGTCGCCTCGGACGGGATTTTCTTTCTATAGGGCGGGTGCAATCTCCAACACTTGCTTTGTTGGTTGAACGGGAGAAAGAGATTAAAACGTTTGTCCCAAAACCATACTGGGCTCTTCTTGCCCAGGTAAAAAAAGAGACTGCTTTTGATTCGACGCATGAGCATGGTGTATTCCGAGAGGAACAACCCGCCCATGAGATTTATGAAAAAATAAAGGAGAGCAAAGCGGCTGTTGTAAAGGACGTCACGCAGGTTGTGAATCATGAACTTCCTCCGACGCCGTTCAACACCACGACGTTTATCCAGGCAGCATCATTCCTTGGTTTTTCTGCTGCAAAAGCCATGAGTATTGCTGAGGAGCTTTACATGAGTGGGTTGACGTCGTACCCTCGAACTGACAACACGGTCTATCCACCATCCTTGAACATTAAGAGTATTTTACAGAAATTGGAGAACGCTCATTTCTCAAAAGAGGTAAAAGAGATTCAAACAAACGGCCGTGCTCATCCGACTCGTGGGAAGCAGCAGACGACTGATCATCCGCCTATTCATCCTGTTGATGCCCCTTCAAAAAAACTGGGTGTGGATCAGGAGAAAATCTACGAATTGATCTGTCGGAGGTTCTTTGCAACACTTGCAAAAGATGCAGTCTCAGAAACAACTGATGTCTGGCTTGATGTCTCAGGTGAGACGTTTACAGCTAGTGGGTACCGACTTATCGAGGCGAACTGGAGACACCTTTACCCGTATTTCAAGGATAAAAAGAAGCAGCTTCCTGCTCTTGTCAAGGGAGAAAAAATCGAGATAGTAAAAATCACTCTTAAGAGGGATGTGACAAAGCCGCCCCAGCGGTATACACAAGGTGCATTGATTGCGAAAATGGAGCAACTTTCACTTGGGACGAAGTCCACTCGTCATGAGATCATCAGTAAATTGTATGGCCGTAGGTATGTCATGGGGAACACGCCGACTCCTACCTCTACTGCGATTGCTGTTGTTGATGCGTTGGTCAACTGCGATGTTGTTAAACCAAAGATGACTGCGGTGCTTGAAGCAGATATGAACGATATCGCTGAAGGGAAAAAGACACTTGAGGCGACTGTGAGGGAATCACGGCAGATGCTTACAAAAGTCATGGAAGAGCTCGAACCTGAAAAGGAGAAGATTAAGGAAAACATCAACAACGCGGTAAAAGCACAGAACACAATAGGGCCTTGTCCGAAATGTGGTAAGCCCTTGATGGTCCGTGTTTCCAAGAAAGGCAAACGGTTCGTCGGCTGTACCGGGTACCCGGATTGCAAGAACACCTATTCGCTTCCCCAACAAGGGGGTCTGACGATGACAACGAAGCTGTGTGATGCCTGCGCCAGCCCTATTGTTCAAGTGAGAATGAAGGGTCGACGGTCATGGGACCTCTGTATCAACCCGGAGTGTCCTAAGAAGAAGAAAAAGACGACGTAAGATTATTTCTTCCTTTTTGGTTTTATCTTCGGCTTTGTTTTTTTCACTCTTGCTTTCTTAATCTTCTTTGCTTTGGATGGTTTTAGTGTTGCTTTCTTTGCTTTAACAGGTGGTTTTTTTGCTCTTGATCCTTTTGTTTTCTGTTTTTTAGCTGGTTTCTTTTGCTTTTTTGGTGTTAACGGTTTTACTTTCTTCTGTTGTTTTTTCTTGCTTGGTTGTTTCCTTTTTGGAACCAGTGGTTTAGGGGTCTCTTTTGCTTTCTTGACCGGACTGGGTTTTTCGTCTGGAATACCAGATGTAGGTGGAATCGGAGTCACTGCTTCCGATGGTATCGGTTCAGCTTGTTTCACAACCGGTAATGCTACTTCCTCTGTTGATGGTTTTTCTTGGATGATGCCAAGTGGCATGGATTCGATAGACTCGGTCTGGGTTTCCTCTTTTATCTGCTCAGCAATGACTTGTGTCACTGAGACGACTTTGTCTCCTTCGTTGAGTCGCATGATTCGCACGCCCATCGTGTTTCTCCCTTGCTCCCGGATGTCTCGGACCGGAATACGCACAGTCATCCCCTGCTCCGTGGTGATGATAAGTTCATGATCATCGGTGACTTGGCTGACGAACACCACGTTTCCGTTCCGTTCGTTGGTCACGATGGTCCGTACCCCTTTGCTTCCCCGGTGTGTCATCCGGTACTCATCGATAGGGGAGCGTTTTCCAAAACCGTTTTCAGTCATGGTGAACAGCGAGCCTGTGATGTCCACAACCGTCATGGCGACAACGGAGTCGTTCTTGTTCTTCAACCTGATTCCGATGACACCATGGGTGGCTCGTCCCATGGGGCGGAGCTCTTTTTCGTTGAAACGACAAGCTTGACCACCAGCGGTGGCGATCATCACTGTTTTGGTCCCATCAGAGAGTTCTACGCCCATGAGCTCGTCGCCTTCCTCAAGTTTTATGGCGATGATCCCATTCACCCGGATGTTTCCATACGCTGAGAGCACGGTTTTTTTTATTGTTCCTTTCTTTGTCGTGAAAATAAGGTAATGATGATCATCGAACTCATGGATAGGTACCGCAGTTTCGATTTTTTCCCCCTCTTCTAGTCTGGGGAGCAGGTTGATGATGGCTTTCCCTTTCGCATACCGGTCTCCTTCTGGTATCTTATAACCTTTCAGCCAATAGACTCTCCCATGATTCGTGAAGAACATCAGATAGTCATGGGTGGAAGTGATGAAGGTGTCCACCACGAAATCCTCTTCTTTGGGTCTCACACCAATCAGACCCTTACCACCACGATGCTGCGTCCGATAGGTTTCCGTGGGGATTCTTTTGATGTACCCATCCTTGGTGATCGTGACAACAACCTCCTGTTGAGGGATGAGGTCTTCGATGTCAATGCCGACTTCCCCTTCTATGATTTGCGTGCGTCGAGAGTCGCCGAATTTCTCTTTTATCTCGGCGAGTTCTCGTTTGATATCTGCAAGGATTTTCTGATGATCTGCAAGCAAAGCCTCGAGTTGTTCAATAAGCTCCTGTGTCTCCTTGTATTCCTTCTCCACTGCTGCGATTTCCATTCCGACGAGTTTTTGCAACCGCATATCCAGGATCGCTTTGGCTTGGATTTCTGAGAAGCTGAACCGTTTCATTAGACGGTCTTTTGCTTCCTCTACCTCTTTGCTCTGTCGGATAATCTTGATGACCTCATCGATGTTCCGTAGCGCAATCATCAAACCTTCCAGGATATGCATTTTCTCCTTTGCTTTCTTCAGATCATAGGTGGTCCGCCTGGTGATGACCTCTACACGATATTCGATGTATTGTTGGAGGATCTCCTTCAAGGTCAGGACCTTTGGTTCGCCTTTGATAATGGCAAGGTTCAAGACACCAAAGGATGACTGTAGTTCTGTATGTTCAAATAATTGGTTGAGCACTACATCGTCGATTGCGTCACGTTTCAGTTCGATGACGATGCGCATCCCTTTCCGGTCGCTTTCATCACGGAGGTCTGAGATTCCTTCGATTTTCTTTTCCTTGACCAGCTCTGCGATCGTTTGTAAGAGTACAGATTTATTGACTTGGTAGGGTAGTTCATGGACAATGATTCGGTTCTTCTGTTCTCCTTCCTCAATTGAGGTTTTAGCTCGTACGATCAACGATCCTCGTCCTGTGGTATACGCAGACAGGATTCCCCCTCTCCCGTAGATGATTCCACCGGTGGGGAAATCAGGGCCTCTGATGACATCCATCAGTTCCGTTGTGGAACTCTCCGGGGTATCGATCATACGGATGATGCCGTCAATAACCTCGCAGAGATTGTGGGGTGCCATGTTCGTGGCCATACCAACCGCGATTCCGGACGACCCGTTGATGAGAAGATTTGGTAAAATCGCTGGCAGGACCTCTGGTTCTTTTAAGGTCCCATCGAAGTTATCACGCCATTCCACGGTTTCTTTTTCGATATCCTGCAGCATCAGTTTTGTAATCTTTGCCATCTTGGTTTCTGTATATCTCATGGCGGCAGCAGAATCCCCATCAACCGAACCAAAATTACCTTGACCGGCGATTAAGGGGTATCGTAGTGAAAAATCCTGTGCCATCCGTACGAGTGAATCGTACACCGCTTGATCGCCATGAGGATGGTACTTACCAAGGACTTCTCCGACGATTCTTGCAGATTTTTTATATGCCTTTTCATAGGCCATTCCCATCTCGTTCATCGCATAGAGAATCCGTCGATGGACCGGTTTGAGGCCATCCCGAATGTCTGGGAGGGCACGGCTCATAATCACGCTCATTGAATAGTCAATGAACGCACGTTTCATCTCTTCGTTGATATCGCGTGGTTGGTCGTTTTTCTTAGATATTTCTACCATCTTCCATCACCTTAAATATCGAGGTTCACCACATCTTTTGCATGTGTTTCGATAAATATTTTCCTTGGTTCGACTGCCTCGCCCATAAGAATCGTGAACAGTTCGTCTGCCTCGACTGCGTTCTCTATAGTCACCTGCATCATCATCCGGCTGTCTGGGTCCATGGTGGTTTCCCAAAGCTGATGAGGATTCATCTCCCCTAATCCTTTGTACCGTTGGGTGTTTAACCCGGTTTCCCCGAGTTGTTTTACTTTCTGGGTTCTTTCTTGTTCTGAATAAGCATAATCGATGGTCTTTCCCTTTGTCAGTTTATACAGTGGAGGTTGTGCGATGTAGAGGTAGCCTCTCTCGATGAGTGGCCGCATGTAGCGGAAGAAGAACGTCAGCAGCAAGGTTCGGATGTGCTCGCCGTCGACATCTGCATCGGTCATCAGGATGATCCGATGGTACCGGGCGTTCTCAATGTTGAATTCCTCGGCAATTCCCGTCCCGATGGCAGTGATTAAATGCAGGATTTCTTCGCTTTTAAGGATTTTATCCATCCGTGCTTTCTCCACATTGAGGATCTTTCCTCTGAGCGGGAGGATTGCCTGAAATTCTTTATCTCTAGCTTGTTTGGCTGAGCCACCGGCGCTATCGCCTTCCACAAGATACAGCTCTGATTGGGTGGGATCACGGCTTGAGCAATCCGCAAGTTTCCCGGGTAGTGCTGATGATTCCAGCAGCCCCTTGCGTCTGGTAAGTTCTCGTGCTTTGCGGGCTGCCTCACGGGCTTTGCTTGAAAGTACTGCTTTTTCAACAATCACATGGGCAACTGGTGGGTTCTCCTCAAAGAACTCAGAAAGCTTCTCATAGGCGATGCTTTCGACGATTCCTTTGACTTCCGAGTTTCCTAATTTTGATTTGGTCTGTCCTTCGAACTGTGGTTTTCGTACCTTTACTGAGATGATCGCGGTGAGACCTTCTCGTGAATCCTCACCGGTCAAGCCAAAGCTTTCATCAAATACCTTGTTTTTTCTTCCATAGTCGTTCAGAACACGTGTTAATGCTCCTTTGAAGCCAATGAGATGTGTCCCTCCCTCCATGGTGTTAATGTTGTTTGCAAAGGTGAAGATGTTCTCTGTGTATCCATCGGTGTATTGGAGCGCGATTTCTACTTGAACTGCGTCTTTCTCTCCTTGGATGTACACTGGTTTTGGATGCAGTGGTGTTTTGTTTTTATTTATATGAAGAACAAATTCACTGACTCCACCATCATAGCGGAACACCTCGTGTTTGTCCGTTCGTTCATCTGTGAGTTCTATTTGTAACCCTGCGTTGAGGAACGCCATCTCTCGTAGACGAGTTTGGATGGTATCATAATCAAATTCCGTCGTCTCGAAGATGTCTTTGTCCGGGAGGAACGTCACTGTTGTACCAGTGTCTTTTGCTTTTCCTATCACTTTTAAGGGCGTGGTTGTTCTTCCTTGTTCATAGCGTTGATGGTGTTCTTTTTCGTTTCTTCTGACCTTTACCTCAAGCCATTTGGATAGGGCGTTGACACAGGAGACGCCGACGCCATGGAGCCCTCCGGAGACTTTGTAGGCTTGTCCGTCGAATTTTCCGCCAGAGTACAACATGGTAAGAATGACTTCGACGCCGGGGATTTTGTATTTCTCATGGATGTCCACGGGGATGCCTCTGCCATTGTCTGCGACGGAGATGGATCCGTTCTTATGGATGATGACTTGTACTGCGGTGCAGTAACCGGCGAGTGCTTCATCAATTGAGTTGTCTACGACCTCGTAGACGAGATGATGGAGTCCTCGTATGTCGGTGCTTCCGATGTACATCCCTGGGTTTTTCCTGACGGATTCGAGTCCTTCGAGGACCTGGATTTTATCAGAATTATAGGAGCTTTCCAGTACGGTTTTGTTATCTTTCATAGTCATCACTTCGTGACAAAGTCTACACTAGTTCCGGTTGTTTTATGTCAGAGTTTTATATCCCATTCTCCTAGGGTAGATTTCTAGGAGACTCATATGGAGAGAAGCCTAATAAAGGTTACTATCGTGCGCGCCTTAATAATTTCAAGTCATATGTTTTCTAAGTAAACATCTAAATATTACATTGTTTAGTACATCATTTAATAATTAAAAATGTCAAAAATGGTATTTAAACAATATGAATAACCACCCATTTTCAGAAATATTTTCAACAGAATTTTAAGAACAATTAAATAACTATCACACCATAACCATGCAGGTGGAGGCACATGAATAAAAAACGACTACTTAACATAGTTTTTATAAGCCTACTTATCGCTGGAAGCACCCTTGTCATCTCCGCAACAGCAGCAGACGAAGACCTAGCAAAACAATACACTCCTGTTCTATATTTTGTCGACGGTGAATTATGTTTTCCTGTAAATATTTCCTATGCTTTGGAAAATTCGTATCTCTTTGAGATCGGCAACCCAACCCCCTTGTCTACCGCACCAACCGCAGAAATGCTCAGCACCTATTCCTCTGAAGCATATTATCTTGATAATCAACAAGGCTCTATATCCGTCGATGACCATGGCATTGAAAATGATTATCAAACAAAAATGACCACCCTTGGATACACCGTCTATGCCCATGTTGATCCATCGACAAATAGTATTCAATACTGGTTTTTCTACGCATTCAACGGCGGGGACCTCAACCGTCATGAGGGTGACTGGGAGATGGTCCAGGTCGTCCTTTCCAATGGACAGCCCTCTGAGGTCATGTTCAGCCAGCATCATACCGGACAAAAAGCAACCTGGAGCCAAGTCGAAAAAGAAGGAGATCATGTCAAAGTCTACGTCGCACGAGGCAGCCATGCCAACTACATCAAACCATATTCAGGCAAGGTCGGTCTTGCAAGCGATACCGTCGCTGACAATGGTAGAATCTTACGGCCCACAGACTATACGATAGAGCTCTTATCAACTCAGCCCTGGCTTGACTTCGCGGGACACTGGGGATGGGTTGGCACCGACCAGTCAACCGCTGCCCAGGCAACGATCCTTGGAGAAGCAGGTCCGCAAGGCCCAAAATTCAGGGAGCAAGGAGCCATGTGGCAGCCAACCACATGGGCATCAGGTCTACAGCCAGCAAACGACACGTTGTTTGTCTTTGAATGGCTCGTTTATAATTTTGTCCTCTTGTTTGTTCTCTTCACCCTCCTTTCGCTTCTTGTGTTGATTTTTTTCATCTCTCGTCGCAGGAAAAAAACCGGGCTTGGACCCCGTGTCTTTTCACTTTTTTACATAGACGCTATGAACAAAAAAAGCATCGGAAACGTCCTCTGTATCGTCGCAATCATCATCACCATTCTGGCGTTATTCTATCCCTGGTACACCGTTACAGCCAACGTCGTTATTCCTCCCTCCCAGAACACTGGGTCGTTTGACGCTGTGTCTGTCGACGGCATCAATGGCATACAGATACGACTACCGAACCGAAGCGGCCCTGTCCCTCTCGGCACAATCGCGATACCCTTCTATCTTATCATCGCCATCGGGCTGGTCTTTCTTGTGCTGTCAACGATTGGGGTGTCTGAGAGCAACAAACTTGGTAAAAAATACGTTCTCCGTGGGATACGCCTCTTCATCCCCTTTGTTCTTATCTTGTTCTTCATCCTTGCTATCGCCTCGGTCATTCCTCTCTTCTCACCACCCACTCTTGAGGGAAACGCACAGATGAATGCTGCGGTCCAAGCGATCTCTGCAGCACCCTTTAGCGGACAGTACGACATACTAACCCCTGAGGTCGACGGGGGCGTCATTCAGCTGAAGTGGGGGTTTGGGATAGGAGCCTATCTTCTCCTGGTTGCCGGCATCATCCTTCTCATTGCTGGCCTTCTGGAGATAACCGCTCATGTGCGACTCTTCGAAGAAAAGCCGCTCAGCCCAAAGACCATCCCACCAGAGGATGAAAATAAAGAAACCACTATTAAGAAAGAATAGAAATGGGATATCAATGCTCATCAACGCAGATCTCCATATTCATTCAAGGTATTCAGGTGCAACCAGCGATAGAATGACGATTGCGTCTCTTTCTACTGAGGCACCCAGAAAAGGCATCAATCTATTGGCAACGGGGGATTGTCTGAACAGCAACTGGTTAAAGGAGATCAAGAACTGTATCGTCATTGATGAGGGAACCTTTGAACTGAATAACACCCGATTTATTCTCAGCACCGAAGTTGAGGATGCATCTCGTGTTCACCACCTCCTTTATTTTCCTAGTTTTTTCGCTGTCGAGGCATACAAAGAAGCGATTAAAGGTAAATCAAAAAATCTTGAGACGGATGGACGACCAAACGTCAATATGAATGGTGAGCAGCTTGCCAGCCTTGCAAAGGATGTTGATGCACTCATCGGTCCAGCACATGCATTCACACCTTGGACCGCGATGTATGCGTACCACCCCTCTCTCGAGAGCTGCTATGGAGATATGAGCCCCTATATCTCTTTTGTTGAACTTGGGTTAAGTGCTGATACAGATTATGCAGACACCATCCAGGAACTGCATCGACTGACTTTCCTGACTAATTCAGATTGTCACAGCCCTCATCCTGTACGACTTGCCCGGGAGTTTACTCGCTTTGAGGTTCATGATATAACATTTACTGAAATGAAAAAGGCAATCCTTCGGACAGGTGGGAATAAACCTGTGTTGAATGTCGGTCTCCCACCTCAGGAAGGGAAGTACAACGAGTCAGCATGTATCAGTTGTTATACCCATTATACGCTCGATGAGGCGATAAAACGACGCTGGAAATGCAGTTGTGGAAAACGCATCAAAAAAGGAGTCCGAGACCGAATAGGAGAAATCGCGACATTCAAAGAACCAAAACACCCGGATCACCGACCCCCCTACGTGTATCTGATTCCCCTCTCTGAGATTATCGCCAAATCTCTCGGCCAGCACACACCCTTTACTCAGAGTGTTACGAAGCGATGGGATGAGCTTATCAGCGTCTTCGGATCCGAAATCAATGTTCTCCTTGACGCAGACATTCACGAAATAGCGAAGGTGACGATTCCAGCAATCACCACGGCCATCCAGGCGTTCCGTGATCATAAGGTAATCATTATCCCTGGGGGCGGAGGGAAGTACGGTACTATTGAACTTCCCACGGACGATACCCCGGTCATCCCGGTCTCTCTTGGTCCGAAGAACTCTCAATCAAGTCTTCTTGATTATTGATGGATGGTGATGGTTTTGGATTATAAAAACGCTGAAATAACCATTGCAAAAGAACTTGAAAACCGCTCCTCCTCAACTGTTCTGCAGGATGTCGTCGATTTCCTCTATGCAAAGTTTGAAAAGTACAGCTGGGTCGGTATCTACCTGGTCAAAGACCAAGTCCTGGTTCTGGGTCCCTGGAAAGGAGCACAGGCAACAGAGCATACCCGCATCCCCCTCGGTACAGGAATCTGTGGTGCGGCTGCGAAAAGTGGAACGACAGAGATTGTCGATGATGTCTCAAAAGATAATAGATATTTGTCGTGTTTTCTCTCAACACGCTCAGAGATCGTAGTACCCATCAAAAAAGGTAGATACATCCTGGGTGAGATCGATATCGACTCTGACCGCCCGGCTGCGTTTGATGCACAGGATAGGGTGTTCTTAGAAAAAGTGGCAGATATGCTTTCGCAGCATATCTGAGAGTACTCTTTTTTCAGTACTCAAGATCTTCATCATCGCTGGGACAGCTCAGAAAAGGTTCGTTCATCACTATGTAGTGCATCACAGGCCAATCATATAATTCTTGTCATCCTATGGGAAGCGGTTTTTTTAACAATCCATTCACATAGACCTTCATCCAGATGAACGCGATTGCACCCCCAATGATGTTTGCGATAACCAAACCCCACCAAGCCCCGATTAGCCCCCATCCAAGGAGAACTGCAAATGTCCATGCCAAAGGCACGATTAAGATAATGGTTCTCAGCACTGTTGCCATCAAAGAATAGATTCCTTTTCCCACGCCTTGGAACGCAGCTGAAGACAGCATCCCAAAAGCGGTCGCAGGATAGAAGATGCAGATGATACGAAGGAACGTGATAATGTCATCTGCTATTCTAGCGGTATCTGCTGATTGTGTGAATGCAGCGGTAATCGCTGGGGCAAAGACAAAGGTCACAACCGCAATTGATGTTTCGATGATTATTCCGATTTTCAATGCGTACAGATGAGCGACGTCTATTTTTTCATAGGCACGAGCGCCATAGGCTGCTCCGGTGACCGAAACGACCGCAGTCGCCATTCCAAGCAGAGGCATTGATGCCATGGTCGCGACCCGCCATCCCGCGGAAAACACTGCAACGCCATCAATACCACCGACCCGTTCTATAATAATGTTCATCATAAACATCATGATAGACATGGAAAGCTGCATCACTGATGCAGGAAGGCCTACCAGTAAGATATCTTTCATAATTGACGTATCGAAATGGAATTCACGGAAGCTGAAACTGACATAGGTGTCTTTTTTTAAGAAGAGCCAGTAGAAGAGAAGCAGTGCGGAGATGCTCATAGACAGAACGGACGCATACGCTGCACCAGGGACTCCTAAATTAAGGGTGTAAATAAAAATAGGATCCAAGATAACATTGATTATTCCTCCGAGGACCATGGCAAGCATCGCTCGTTTTGCGTCCCCTTCGGACCGCAGAATTGCATTGGCGATAAATGCGAAAAAACTGATGATGGTTGCGGAGTACATGATACGGGCGTACACTGAAGCGGTTTCTGTCGTGCGTCCCGCGCCGATAGCCTGGAAGATGGAATCTGAAAACACAAACAAGGGGATAGTGTATAACACCGCGAGGATTACCATGAGGATCATGGTATGAACCGCAGCGTTGTCCGCGGCATTTTTATCTTTTGCACCGATTTTTCTTGAAATCGCTGACCCACCACCAATACCTAGTCCAGTGGCAAGCGCTGTCCCCATGAATAACAACGGGAAAACAAAACCTACAGAGGCAAGCGCGTCAGCCCCAAGACCTGAGACCCAGATCGCATCGACAAGACTATAGAGGGTTTGTACTGTCATCGCCACGATCATCGGCCATGCTAACTTGATGATTGCTTTTTTAGGGTCTCCTAACAGGGCTTTTACGCCCTCAGTCTGATCCTTTGGAGATGTAGAAGTATCGCTCGTAGTGTTCATTCTTTCGTTTTTCACGGGCCCGGAAAAAGAACGTATGCTATTTGAATGTATTGCTGTTGAATTGAAGCGAGAACTTATAAGGAGAAAGACCATATAAGACTGAGAGAGCATATCATACGTGATGATGATTGGAGGTTCGTCGAATGGGTTTATTAAATAAAAAGTTCCCTGCGTTTTCCCTTGAATTTGTTGGGGAAGAGATTCGTAGCATGATTAATCCTGAGCTTGCACAAGACATGGATGTTCTTTGCGATGTGATTGTGTATATGGAATATACCCTTCATTCGATGAAAAAGATTGTCGAGATCAATCATGCTGAGGACAAACTTGTGAAGTGTCGTGAGGATATCCAGGGTACTGAATGGTGGAAAGAACGGCAAAGTTTGATAAATACCGCAAAAACCGTTGATGAAGTCTGGCCGTTCTTAAAAAAGACGACGAAGTAAATAGAAGATTTATCCGAGATGAATTTTTCTCTTTTGTCTATTTATATTATACAATACATATGGCGATATGTTTTTTAAGAAAGTATTTTTTTTCTAAAAGAGAGTTAATATAGCCGTTCTTGTTATCAAATTCGAGGTGTTGTGAATGGATTTACTTGGAATCATTGCTTGGGTGTTGCTTATTGTTGTCCTAGTGTGGTTTTTTTCGATGGGAATTCGCATCATTCGGCCGACTCAACGGGGACTTGTGGAACGATTAGGGAAGTATAGTCGTTTTCGACAACCTGGTTTTGCATGGATTATCCCTGTTGTTGAAAAAATCATTAAAGTGAACATTACTGAAATGATGGTCAATGCAGAACCCCAGACGATTATTACGAAAGACAAGCTGAATGCACAGGTAGATGCGCAGGTGTATTTCAAAGTGAAAATCGATGAAGATTCAGTAAAAGCATCTCAGTACAATGTGTTTGATTATAAGTATCAGATAGTGAATCTGGCTCGTACTACCCTTCGGAACATCATCGGTACTCTGAATTTGAATGAGGCAAATAGTGATCGAAACAGGATCAACAATGAACTGATGAGTACGCTGCGCAGTGAAACCGCGAACTGGGGTATTGAAGTTGTTCGTACGGAATTAAAAGAGATTGATCCACCAAAGGATGTCCAGGATACCATGAATAAGGTGGTCAAGGCGGAGAATGAAAAACAGGCGGCAATCGATTATGCGACCGCTGCTGAGACACAGGCAGATGGTCTGCGACGGGCAGAGATTAAAAAAGCAGAAGGGATGAAACAGGCAGCGATTCTGCAGGCGGAAGGTCAGGCGTTGGCTATTGTGAAAGTCGCTGAGGCGGAGGCAGCAAAAATAGAGAAGATTAACACGGCTATCCAAAAATATTTCAGGAACGAGGCTCAGATGTATAAGAAATTAGAAACAGTTCAATATTCTCTTGAGAGGAACACGAAATACGTTATTGACCCGCATACCGCGATTACGAATGTGATTGCTGAACAGATGACAGGGGTTGTCCCCATTGAAAAAAAGGGAACGTCAGCGGCTCAATCGATGGAGTAAACATCAGTTTTACCAGCAACCAGGTATTCAGAAAACAACTTCTTTTATAAAAAAAGTGGAGTGGGCTCGTTGAGATTCGAACTCAAGACCTCCTCCGTGTCAGGGAGACGTCATAACCAACTAGACCACGAGCCCAATAGCAAAAACATTATCACTTCGTGTAGCGTAACCAGAATTTCTATTGCTTTTTAAATGTTTCAGTACACGAGATTCTTCGGTTTTTCAACTGGTTGTTATGTATGGGCGAGTGGGAATTCCGCCCCAAATAAATCAGCTTCGGTTGGGGTCTGTTGACCGAGGAATTCTACCCAGGTCTGAGCGAACCGAAATGATTCTTGGGCAGACACAACCCCGTCGTTATTTCCACTTGTTCCCAAAAGCCATATGTTGGTATCGGCCAGTCCATCTTGTAAACCGGAGATGAATAAATCGGAAAAATCAGAGCCATAGGAGACTTCGTTTTCCTGGCTGGACATCGCGGTGTATCTCCGCTGATTCGTGATACTGACGGGTCTATCGTTAAATCCACCGCTATAGCAGCTGTCCACCACAAGGCACAGCCCTTGGCATCGGATGATGCTGAGCAAGAAATTCAGGAGATCATCCCAGATGATACCATAATTTGTGCTAAAGCCGTTATACATAAAAAGAAACTCGTCTTTCCCATCTGGCTCTTCTTTTGGAAACAGATCCCATGGTAACCCTTGTTTTGTCAGATAATACCCATGAGTCGTAAGATAGACGAACACGTAATCCTCGCTTTTTGCACTCTTCTTTAACCAGAGCAGTTCCTTGATGAGGTTCTGCAGGTAGCATTGCCCTGCTTTCTGGACATGGATATTGCTCGCCTGCCAGTAGGATGGAGAATCTAAGAGAGCATTATAGAGGTTATCGCAGGCCTCCAGCATCGATGGGCGGTCCTGATCTGGATTATTTTCATATTGTCCGACGGCAAATAATAATGCCCAATACTGAGACGCCCGTGTTTCTTCGGGTTGAACGTCTTTTTTCTTCAGAACAAGTGAGCCTATTCCCGCAGTAGTTGCTGGGGAGAGTATTATGACAATGCAGATTAACGATACAATCCCTACACTAAGTTTTATTCTTCTATTCATGGTATTCCCTCTGATATATGGTAATTATAATATTGTATTCATATAAATTCTTTTCGCCACATTATGTCAAAGAGAAAAAACAAACGATTTAATACGCAACACCTGTTTATGGGTTGAAAAATACCATTACGGGATTGATATGGAGGCAATAATACTTGCAGGAGGCTTTGGAACCAGGCTTCGGCCCTTCACCTTTACCAGGGCAAAATCACTCTTACCTGTCCTCAATGAACCGATGATTTCCCATTTGATAAAGACCTTGCCAAAAAAAGTCGACACCGTGGTTCTGGCAGTGAACTATCGCCGTGAGCAAATCGAGGAATACTTTTGCACCCATGATGTTGGAAAAACAATCATCGTCAACGAAGAACCAGAGCCACTTGGGACCGGAGGTGCAGTGAAGTATGCGGACAAATACATTAAGGGAGCGTTCTTTGTGCTGAATGCGGATATCATCTGCTCATTGAACCTCGCAGAGATGCTACGGTTTCATGAACGAAAAAAAGCGATCAGCACGATTTCACTCTGGCCTGTTGAGAACGTATCTGAGTTCGGTGTCGTAGACATCAAAAAAGATGGGACCATTACAAAGTTTGTCGAAAAACCAAAAGCAGAGGATGCCCCCTCCGACCTCATCAATGCCGGAGCCTATCTCCTGGAGCCACAGGTGCTGAATTATATCGAGACTGGGAAGCTGGTCTCAATGGAGAAGGAAATCTTCCCCCAGGTCATCCAGAACACGGGACGTTTTTTTGGATACAAGTTCCAGGGGTATTGGCGGGATGTCGGGCGGATCAGCAGTTACATCAGCGTGCAATCCCTTCTGTTAGAAAAACAAAAAAAGAAGTTCCTCACCGGGGATCACTGCACCATTCAAGGAACATTGCAGCAGTCATGCACCGGTAATAATGTTCATATCGGAAAGAACACATCCGTTACATCCAGCATCGTTTTTGATGAGGTCACGATAGGTATAAATTCTCTCTTGGATCATTGTGTGATTGGTGAACATGTCGAGATCGGGGATGGGTGTATCCTCAGAAACGTCGCAGTCGGGGACAATGAAAAAATAGACAGCCACAGAACACTTGAAGACAGAGTGGTGTGGAATCAACCGATTCCCCAGGGGTACCCAAACAAGCAAATCGGGAATGTCATCGGTGAATAACCTGACCTCCTGAGCAATCAGATTTTTATAACAGGCAATTCATGTTCCTCTGATGACACAAACCCTCTCAAAACAGATTTTTCGGGCATACGATATCAGAGGCTTATACAACAAGGATATCTCACCAGAGGTGTTCTATAAGATTGGGCTTGCCGCAGGAACCTATGTCAAGCAGACGATACAGGGAACCCAGATCATCGTAGGCAATGACATCCGTCAATCCAGTCCTCCGCTCACCCACGCCTTCATCGCAGGAGTCACTGCCACCGGAGTACATATAAAATACACGGGAACGACCTCTTTTGGACAAACACTGTTCGCAGGACAGCAGCAGAAGGCGGATTTGATTGCCTTTGTCACTGCAAGCCATTTACCCCCAGAGTGGAACGGCATAAAATTCTATTACGGCGACGGTGTGGGGTTCCCTGAGGATAGACTCATGGCGATCCGTGACCTTGTGTTCCAAGACACATTCAATGTTGCATCCTGGGATGCCATCGGGCAGGTACAGGCAATCGATGCGAACACCGCCTATAAAAATTTTTTTGCCTCCCGGTTCCGTTATAAGAAAAAACTCAGGGTTGTACTTGACTGTGGTGGCGCAAGCATGACGCTTTCCGCACCAGACATATTCATCTCCCTGGGACTGCAGGTGATCCCTGTCTATTGTGAACCGGACCCAACGTTCTCAAAACGCCCGTCAGACCCAAAACCAAAGAACCTTACCACCCTTGTCAGAACCCTGCAGGAGAACAACGCTGATTTTGGTGTGGCATTCGATGGTGATGGGGACCGATCCGTCATTGTGGATAACACAGGAAGGATCCTTTCTGCTGATCAGACCGGCATCATTATCGGAAAACATGGGTTGAAGAAGCACAAAGGAACCATTATCGTAAACGTCGAATGCTCCAAATCTGTCAAAGAACAGCTCGCACCCCTTGGTTTTACTATCAAGCAAATCCCGGTGGGTCATACGTTCCTCACCCTTGAAGCAAAACAAGAACATGCGCCCCTGGGGATTGAGTCCTCCGGGCATCTCATCCTCCCTGAATATTTCTTATTTGACGATGCTCTTGTGGTTCCTCTGAAGATAGCAGAGATCCTTGACTCTGAACAGAAACCCCTCCATGACTTAGTCATGCAAATCCCAAGTTATCCAACAAAAAAAGAAGAGATCGACTGTGCTGATGAAATCAAATTCACTGTCATCCAGCAGCTCAAGGAAAAACTGTCAAAGGAATACGAACACGTCAACACCATGGATGGTGTACGCGTTGATCTCAAAAACGGGTGGGTGCTGATACGGGCTTCGAATACAAGCCCCATCATTCGGTTGACCGCTGAGGCTGATTCACCCGCCGTCCTACAGGATTTGACAACCCTTTTTATGAAAACGACACAGGAAATCATAGAAGACGTCCAAGCGGCAGTATGAAGGTGCGTAGGAATATGACGCGGCTTTTCGGAACAAACGGTATCCGGGGTGTAGTCAATAAAGATATGACCAATGAACTTGCCTTGTGGATAGGAGCCGCATGGGGCACCTTTCTGAGGAAGACGATTCCCCGACCGACCTGTGCGATTGGAACCGACGCTCGCCTCTCAAACCATATGCTGAAAGCATCGGTTAGCGCAGGACTGCTGTCCACAGGATGTGATGTCGTCGATGTCGGTCTTGTTCCAACACCAACGCTACAATACAGCGTGAAACAGAAACAGTTCGATTCCGGTGTGATCATTACTGCTTCTCATAATCCCCCTCAGTTCAACGGCATCAAAGGCTCAGCAAGTGATGGGAGTGAACTCTCAAAAGAGGTTGAAGAGAACATAGAATCCATCTTCTTTTCCCAACAGTTCACCTTCGCGGATTGGAGGACGGTCGGGTCGTATTCAACCTGGGATGGCGCATTGGATCTCTACATCAAAGGCATCCTTTCAAACGTCGATGTCTCTGCTATCAAAAAACAGCAATTCCATGTCGTTCTTGATTGCGGAAACGGTGCTGGTTGTCTCACCGCCCCGGTTCTGTTAAAAAAACTGGGGTGCATGGTGACTAAACTGAACTGCAAACCAGATGGAACATTTCCCGGACGTCACTCAGAGCCGACACCTGAGAACCTCACAGAGCTTATGAAAACAACGGCGATGGTTGATGATGTATCATTCGGGGTTGGACTTGATGGTGATGCGGACCGTGCGATTTTCGTTGATGAGAACGGATCCTATATCTGGGGTGACAAATCTCTCTCACTTGTTGGTCAATATATCACACGTGAGAAGAAAGGAGGAATAACGGTGACACCGGTGACGACCTCTACGTGTTTCGAGGATGTCATCCATCAGAATACCGGCGAAGTCTTCTATACCAAGGTCGGCTCGCCTATCGTTGCTTCAGTGATGAAGCAAAAACATGCACTGTTCGGTGGCGAGGAGAACGGAGGTCTCATCTTCCCTGAATTCCTCTACTGTCGAGATTCTGGGATGTCTCTAGCTAAGGTACTAGAGATCCTCGCAAAAGAAAAACGCCCGCTTTCTGAGCTTATCGCCGACATCCCATCATACGAGATGGTCAAGACAAAGATAGCATGTCCAAACGAAGAAAAAAACCGTGTTATGAACCAAGTAGTGGAACAGATGGAGAAAAGTAGAGAAGTACGCTCCATCGATAGAACCGATGGTGTGAAAGTCTATATGGACGACGCATGGGTGTTGATGCGTCCATCAGGCACAGAGCCTCTCTTCCGTATTTATGTGGAAGCAAAAGAAAAACCCCGTGCCGCACAGGTTGCATCATCCTACAGAAACCTTATTACCTCTCTTATTGAACATCACTAAAAACTTATGATTTCATCACTTTTTTCACATGCCTCCTGTCATCTACAGTAGTTCGGCAAGTGAAAATTAAAATGTGTATATGAAGTGAGTGCATTTGG
>CAZLDE010000010.1:0-20719 GCA_964558215.1 uncultured Thermoplasmatales archaeon | reverse complement strand
AAAAATTTTTAAAAAATTTTAAAAAAAAAAAAAAAAAAAAAAAAAAAAAGTAGGGATGAAAACCTTATTCCACGAGTCGTGTATCAAAGATACCGATGATGAACAGCGGTCCGATGTACCCGAATTTATTCTCGTTAGACACCACAAAACGCTCATTTGAGAAATACAACGCCGGGATGATCGTGTCAAGAGTTAGAGAGAAGATGCAGCGTGTTTGGAATGAAATCTCATACTCGGAGGTATTCCGATTCTTCAGAAAACCGATCAGGAACCTCTTCCCGTAACTCTCCATGTTCTTGATATGGACCCAGACCTCGTGTGTCCAACTCTGCCCAGACTCATCAAAGACCCTGGCTCGAACCATCTTATTGACGCCAAGGCTGTGCGGGTCATCCGACGGACTCAGACCAACCTGGTTCATCTCAGAAATGTTACAGAACCATTCATACGGTGCTTCGTCGTCGACATAGGGCAACCCCGGGTGCTGCCCAAACGGCTCGATGTCAAACTCCACCCGAGAGACCACGGCATTATCAGAGGCGGTGGCTCGGACCCAGAACGGTAAATCAACCTGCTGCTCATCAACAGGCTCCGTGATCTCGACATACGGTTTTTCCGCATCGATTCGTATCTGAATCGTATTCTCCGGTTCTGTGTTATCCTCAACATTCCCTGAGTTGTCAACAGACCAGAACGTCACATCCCACATACCCATCCACTGTGTATCTTGAGAAACAACCAGGCTAATACCGCTTGCGGTGGAATACTCAACCGTCTCACCATTGTTCAACATATAGTAGGTATGGTTCACCCCGCTGCCGGTTCCCTCTGGCAGATCATAGGCGTTCAACCACACCGTGACGCCTTGACTGGTGTACCAACCATTCAGACCCTGGTTCCCCGAGATATGGTCCAGGATCGTCACCGGGGCAACTTCATCAACGCCGATATACCGGACACTCCAGCTCTCAAGCATAGGCGTTGAGGAAGGATTGGATCTGGTGAACACAGCTCTCAGCCGCAACCCAACCGGATCTAAGACTTGAAGCGACTGCCCAGGAGCGACCCCTGGAATGAGAACAGTGTCACCAGCTGCGTTCAGGACATCAAAGGTGATTGTGCCTGTGAACACGGCATTAAAATCAAACCACGCAAGAAGGTTCTCCGGGTTAATCTGAACCGATGTCACTTGAGCCTCCAGCAAAAGCCCCTGTTCATCGCCCATGACATAGCTCATCTCAGAGCCACTGGGAATGTTGAGGTTCCAGATATTCCCATATGCGTCTGGTACAAAGTTCCAGGGGGCAGGATAATAGATACGAACGTCCTCCCAGGCGACAAAAATCTTCCCATCACCTGTGGCCATATCCACCCAATCCGCTTCCGCCGCGGTGCTCGCTGAAAGCTGAACTTCACCAGTAAACACCTCACCTTCAGAGGAGACCAGTTTCCCCCAGATAAGACCTTCGTCGCTCGTTGCCCCTTTGCTGTTAAATGACACGAAAAACGATGAGGAAAGATAAGGAACAATATTGGTTCTGATAAACTCTCCTGTTTTGATTTGGAACGGAGGAACAACAACCGCTCCAGCATCATCATAAATCGCCCCCCAGACCGTACCCCACCAGTCACCAGCGCTGATATCACCTTGGTTATACGTAATCAGATACCGCTGGGTCTCAGGGGAATACTCAACGCAGGGGAAGTTATAATCGACACTGCTGGTGCCAGTCGCAATGGTGATGATATTGCCGATCTGATTCAAGCTGCTGTCAAACAACCCTGCTTTGATGCTGAAAGGCCCGACATCCGCTGCGATGCCTTCTTCCCAGACGATCAGGTATTGCGCATGGTTCGGGTCAAACGCGACCCACGGCTCACATTGATTGTTAGCCGCGGTAGATATGCTTTTTTCACCACCGACAGGGTTTCCGTTGGTGTCATACAACCGTCCATAAATATTATAGTTGTTCTCCCCACTTCGTGCGTCCTCCCAGACGACACAGAACCGGTTGTTCACAGAATCAAACTGAACATTGGCATCGGCTTGACAATCCGCCGCACTGCAGACAGAGATAACCGAGCCAAGCTGCAGCATATTACCATTTCTCTGCACAGTTCTTGCCTTGATATCCTCAGTAGTCGCACTAGGGTTTGCGACGGTGTCATAACGCTCCCAAGCGACAAAAAACTTCCCTCCGCCATAATCAGCGGATGGGTTTTCATTCCGATAATAATAGGTGCTGTCCTGATAGACAAGATTATCGAATACAATCCGGGTCCCATCACCATCATACATGGACGCTCGTATCTCTTGTTTGAAACCCCACGTGTAAGGTGGGTACCATGCTTGTCCCTCCTCCCAGAGAACCAAAAATTCACCGTTCCCAAAACAGACTTCAGTATCCCATGCTCCTTCGTTATTGGCATGATAAGAAATCTGTTCGTCGTTTGGCCAATGTTCGTCCCAGACAGTAAAAACACCGTAGAAGTCGCTTTGACTGGTAGCCAGCTGGTTCCCATAGAACAGATACATCCGGCTCGTACCTATGGGCGCATACGGTATCTTGACCCAGACGCTTGCAGTTTCCGTGCCAGCATTCTCTATCCAATAATTACAAAGCACATCACCGCTGCCTTCGTGTTTGAAACGGATGTCACCGTAGTCTGACCGCATATCGGAGTCATAGGACACTGAGAGATGAAGCGCATAGTTATAGAGCAACTGCCCTGCGTTATTCGTAATCGTTATCTGTTTCATCCGTGTCCATGCGGGATCAGTCCATAGCGAGTAGGTGTTTTGCATCTTTGCCGCACCTCCTGAAATCTCATAGTTATAAGACATGGTCGGATCGACTTTTGTCGCATCGTTGAATACATCCTCCCAGGTGTAATAATTTTCACCCAGGAGCGGCTGTGGGGGTGAAGACTCTTCCTGTACAATCGAATTTATGTTTTTTTCAGAAAAGACAAAAGCTTGCGCCGCTGAGGTAATCAAGAGCAGCACAAGCAGTGAGACGACCACTAGCCTCCCACGCTTCGTATTAATAGTATTTTTTCCCATATTCAAACACCATTTTTATTTTATTTCTATCCTTTAGGACCAGACCTCATACCAGTCATAATTCAGCAACACATCGAGGTCCAACTGGCCGCTAACCTGGATAACTGGCCAGATGTGAAAACCGTTCTGCCAGTACCATTTTACACAGATATATAAGGCGAAGTTCGTCAGCGTGATATCCGCACCCCACCGGTCTACGCCAGAGTCATCTTTGTAGATGAAGTCAAAGGCGATCTCCTTGAGGTTCGGCTGGTTTGTTCCTTCATTGATCTTGAAGTACCCAGGGTCCTCAAGACTTGAGCCTTGTTTCCATTTCCAGCTCATGTCATAATGAATAGTGTCGCTTAGGATTACATATCCATGTAGGTCAAGCTTGCCACTGACATTGTCAAGGTGTATCAGATCGATGCGCATATCCGCATTCTGTTGCAGATCGATACTAAAGCCGCCGGATTCCCCCATAGACCAGTCACCAGTGAAATCAATAAGTTCACCGTCAAGGGCGATGGCGACGGTTAAATCGTTTAATGCGTTCAGAGACCCGGAGAGGGCTAAATTCTCCAGTTGTGGTTCTGACCCAGTGGTGTTTAACCCCCATGCCGCCTCAAAATTCTGGGCTGAGACAGTACTTGCTCCTAGGGATAGTGAGTTGCCGGTTGCAGAATTCCCAACAGAAAAGGTATTTCCAAGGACATCGTGAGCCGTATCAAATTTAAAATACCCGTCCTGCGCGATTTTGAAATCTGTTTGTATATGACCGTCACCAATGCTGAAGACATCGCTTAAGGTAAGCGTATCAAAGACGAGGTTGAAATGAACCGGGTCTGGGTTTCCACCTGCAGAGGTCCGTTGTGCTCGTCCGAATCCCCTGAGTTGATTCCACCAGAATGTCCCTGTCGCGTAGGCGTTGGCTGGGATGTCTGTTATTTGAACGAGGGGAACGGTGACGCCGGGGAGGTAGAAATTCATTTCATTGAAATTGGAGTCTGCTGAACGCTCTACTTTGCCGTACACATAGTTCTGCAGGTTGCTGAAATTGTTGGGGTCGACATACAGGGTCGCCTCCGCGCTCACCCGTTGGCTGTTGATAGTCCCTGCAGGGACTTTCAGGAGGATTTCGCTTGGGTCTTGAGGGTCCGCTTTAGGGTAGTACACGGTGATGTCTCCGAGGGGGCCGCTCTTGGTGAGGTCCACATACCCATTGGCATCGATTCGTAACATACTGGTGTTTTGTATGTTGAGGGTTGCTTGTGCCTCGAGTTTTCGAGAGCTTGGGATGTTATTGACCTTCAAGAAGGGGACATCTTCCTCGTTTTGGTTTTTTAACTTCGGGTAGTACACAATGAGCTCGGTTATCGGGCTGCTCATGGTGACATCGGCGTATCCCCGGACATTGACATAGAACAAGTGCCCTTGCACAAAGGTGACTTCAAAGTCATCAAAGATCTTCCATTCATAGGATAGTGTCTTTGGGAGACCTATGAGTCGGACTTTTTGGGAGAACCAGGGGGAGTCTATGATGACTGCGACGTTGAAGATCGCGTTTGCCTCGTAGTCGAACCCGTGCGGGTCTCTTCGAAGCCCAAAACTCATCCATTTACCGGTCTGTGCCATGGTCGGGTCAATTGAATCAAACACAAGGGAGAGGCTGACGCTATCGCCAGTTCCAACATGGACATCGGTGCTGTAGGTGATTGTCGTCTCACTGGTATGTTGACTTTCCGGTTCGAAATGATAATAGATGTACCCGCCAAGGGGGATGAACTGCGTTGTCATCGTCACAAAGGGAGTGAACTGCACAGAAAACGCGATGTCGTATTTCAGGGTGCCCGTGCTACCGTTATATGCACGGAACCCGTATAGCAACTCTAAGGGGTCGACTCCGCTTTGTTCGGTTTTCATAATCTGTTGGAAGATGAGTGGGCTGAAAAGGTTTTCTTTTGCAAACGCAAATCTTTTTTCGACATACTGGGGGATGCGTTGACCAGGCAAGGTGCGATATCCGACACCGACAGAGAAGTAATCATCGTCCGCGGGAGTTGGGGTTGGGTTTTGCAGGAGCTGCCCAGGGGAAGGAGTGCATTCTAAGGGAACAGTTATTTTATCTAGCAATCGTTCGAAGAAAAGCAACCCGGATCCGAGATTCTGTTTTATTTTTTGTTTCAAAAGTCCTAGAAGCATCGATAATGTCTTAAATGGCTGCAGGGTGGTTTGCTGTTTGTTCTGATAGATGTTTGTTTGGGATGCAACGCCACTGCTGCTATAGGCATTCACCAGCCCCCAGTTGACATGGATCTCAGACCAGACCTCAAGGCCTGCGTAGAGGTCTGATGGTCCGCCGTTGACGTGTCGGACTCGGATCATATCCTCAAGGGATTTATGTTCGACGTTTGTTTTGGTGTTGTAGATGGTTTCCCAGTAGAAGCCGAAGGAGACTTTCAGGTCATCAAGGGGGTCGTCATCAACATTGAAAAAGACATCCTGTGAGTACAACGGGTGTTTGAGGAATTTTTTTTGGAAATCGTTAATGGAGATGTCGAGTTGTTTTTGGAACGTCTTATTAGCATATGTGACGCGTACCCACCATTCGAAAAGACTGCTGGTGGGGGATATCCAGGGGGCGTTGATGGTAATTTGAGGTGATTCTTGAGTGGTGAGATATGGGTTTCCTTCTGTGTTTAAATAGGAATAGACTGATTTTTTTAATTGACCCATTGTGCTTGTGTTTGTTTTTTGTGCTGTATAGACATCCGGCGTGTTTTGTTGAGTGTGATTTTTTTCTATGGAATAGATGACAGATGCCCCAATACCTGACATGCTAATACATGTCATGATAAGAAGAATTACCACTACCACTTTCTTCATATGCATACACCTCTTCCTTACGGTATCAACTACCCTTTTTTCTGCCCTATATTAAATTAAGCTGTTTCTCTATATATACTTTCCTATGGTCATTTTAGATGGATACATAGTTTTTTTTCAAAAAATTATGATAAATGCTTAAAAAAGAGAAGACGGTCACAAAACGATTTTATCATGGACCAAGAGGATGTTTACCACAATCTTTTCATAGTCTTAAGAGTTGAAGGATACCAAAAGAGTTGAGACAGTATAAAAGTACCTGGGACCGTGAATAAAATGGGAAAAACAATCATCCAAAAAATATTCGAATCGCATTCAAAAAACATCGCAACAGTTGATGATATTATCGATGTAAGTATCGACGTGAGAGTAGCTCGGGACTTTGGTGGGGCAAACGTTGTCAAACACCTCGAACAACACCACCTCCATATCAATGACCCGAAGCATACGTTTTTCACCTTTGATTGTAACCCTGGCGGGTGCGACCAGAAATACGCGGAGAACCAGCAGGTCTGTCGGGTCTTCGCCCGGAAACATGGCATTAAAATCTATGATATCAACAGCGGTATCGGGACGCATCTTGCTTTTGAAGAAGGATTGGTGTTTCCCGGAGATACGTTCGTATCAACTGATTCCCATGCGAATATTCTGGGTGCTATCGGAGCCTTTGGCCAGGGCATGGGTGATATAGATATTGCCTATTCGTTCGCACACGGGAAGATATGGTTTAAGGTACCCCCCACGATCCGAATAAACCTCAAAGGAACACCATCGAATATAGTCACACCAAAGGACGTTGTCCTGAAAATGAACAAGGAACTTGGTGCCAACGGACTGCTTGGGTACGCCGCAGAGCTTTACGGGGACTACGTCGATTCATTGCCGTTGGACGGAAGAGTCACCATCGCCTCCATGGCAACTGAGATGGGGGGGATCATTATCCTGTTCCCCACCAACGAAAGGATCATGGAGTATTATCGGAAAACATTCGGGATCACCGTCAAACCAATCCATGCGGATGCTGACGCGACCTATGAGAAGACCCTTACTATCGACATCTCGGGTTTGACACCGCAGATTTCACGACCGGGTCATCCTGAGGATGTTATCTCTGTGCAGGATGTAAAAGGAGTCACTGTTGACTCTGGTTTTATTGGTTCTTGTACCAATGGACGGCTGGAGGACATGCGGGCTGCCGCTGCGATTTTGAGAGGGAACATTATTGCACCAGGAAGGATCTTAAAAATTGTCCCTGCGACTGATACGATTTGGAACACTTGTCTGAAGGAAGGACTGGTGAAGATTTTCAAAGACGCAGGTGCGCTGGTTGGTTCTGCAGGATGCGCAGGCTGTGCCGCTGGTCAAATCGGGCAAACCGGAAAAGGAGAGGTGACAGTCTCTTCGGGGAATCGGAATTTTACTGGTAAACAAGGCAAAGGGGATATCTATCTTGCGTCACCGCAAACCGTTGCGGCCTCGTTGCTGGCTGGGTATATCACCACTAGCGATGCCATTCCAAAGAAACCAGCACCGGTGAAAGTCGAACCGACAAGTAGCAGCCCAGTGGGACAACCTGAGAAAACAGCCTCCGCCCCCGCATTGGTGGTCCAGGGGAGAGCCTGGGTTATCCAAAAAGACAACATCGACACCGACATGATCTACCATAACCGACATCTCGCCATCACGGATATCAAGGAGATGGGACGTTACACGTTTGGGAACCTGAAGGGCTATGAACAGTTCGCCTCACAGGCACAGAAAGGGGACATGGTGGTTGTCGGTAAGAACTTCGGTTGTGGGAGCTCTCGACAGCAGGCGGTTGATTGTTTCAAATCACTTGGAATCAGCGTGATTGTCGCAGAATCATTTGGCGCTATTTACGAGCGTAACGCGATTAACAGCGGGATGCCTATCCTCGTCGCAGAGGACATTATAAAAAAAATCAAAGATAAAAACATCCTTTCTATTGATTTCACCACCGGGGTCATCAACGACCAAACATCAGGGAAAACAGTTCAAGCAAAACCGTTTTCAGATGCTCAAAAAGACATTTATCTCCGTGGTGGATTGCTCGGAGGCTGAGTGACTATGAAGATGACGTTTGCAGAAAAAATCCTTGCTAAATATGGTGGAGAGACGCATGTTCAACCCGGTCAGATCGTCACGGTCAAACCTGATCATCTCTTGATGCATGACAACGCAGCTCCAATCATTTCAAAGATTCAACCTGAATTACAGCAATATGGTGTTTTTCGTAAGGATCTTCCCGTCGTTGTCCTTGATCATGTCATTCCTGCCGCAGCGGAGAAAAACGCTCTGCAGCATAAACAGATCCGTGAGTTTGTCAAAACTCATGGGTTGAAGTATTTTTTTGACGTCGGATGTGGTGTCTGTCATCAGATCATCCTTGAGAAAGGATTAGCGTTGCCAGGAACCCTTCTTCTTGGCAGTGACTCTCATACCTGCTCGTATGGGGCGGTCGGTGCGTTTTCCTCAGGGATTGATCGGACTGAGGCTGCAGCATTGTTGCTGACGGGAGAGACGTGGTTGAAGGTCCCTCAGAGTATTAAGATAATCTTAACTGGCGGGTTGGAAAAAGGAGTCTATGCTAAGGATGTTATTCTCTCCATTATTGGGGATTTATCTGCATCAGGTGCTGATTATTGCTCTGTTGAGTTTACCGGAGATATCGCACAGTTCTCAGTTGATGAACGGTTCACCATGGCGAACATGGGGGTAGAGATGGGAGCAAAAAACGCCGTGTTTCCTGTTGATGCTGTCACGGTCGCCTATCTGACCTCGATTGGTGTGTCTCAAACAAAATACCAGCCGATTGCTGCTGATGCTGATGCATACTACGAACGGGTATGTACTTATGATCTCTCTCAGATCGGGCCGGTGGTCGCTGTACCGCATAGCGTTGATGCCGTCAAACCGATAACGGAGGTCGAAGGAACCGAGATCCAGCAATGTCTCCTTGGGACGTGTACGAACGGGCGGGTCTCTGATTTTGAGGTCGCTGCAAACATCCTGAAAGGACACAACGTCCATCCCTCGGTGCGGTTGCTGCTGCTTCCTTCGTCACGAGCCGTGTATCTTGAATCGCTGAAGAAAGGTTTCATCAGTGTCTTGCTTGAGGCTGGTGCGACGATTCTTCCACCAGGGTGTGGTCCGTGTCTGGGAGCCCATCAGGGGGTGCTTGCGCCTGGTGAGCGGTGTCTGAGCACGTCAAATCGGAATTTCAAGGGTCGGATGGGGTGTAAGGAAGCGGAAATCTACCTGGCGAGTCCTGCGACCGTCGCTGTATCTGCTATTCATGGGAAAATTACGGATCCACGGAGGATGATGCGGAAATGAAGGTCTGGGAGTACGGTGATAACATCAACACTGATATGCTTTTTCCCGGGAAATACACCTACACTTGTAGCACTGCTGAGGAGATCAAACCACACTTGTTGGAGGACCTTGATCCGTCGTTTGCCAAGAACGTCACAGAAGGTGATGTGATCTTTGCAGGAAAAAACTTTGGCTGTGGCAGCTCCCGGGAGCAACCCGTGGTTGGGTTAAAGGCGGTGGGTATCGCTGCGGTGGTCGCGGAGAGCTTTGCACGGATTTTCTATCGGTCTGCCATCAACCAGGGGTTGTTGTTGATTGAATGCCCTGATGCTATAGGAGCCTATCAACCTGGTGATGCCGTGGTTCTTGATGTCGCGAGGGGTAGTATTTCGGTTGGTTCGAAGAGTTTTTCGTTTCCCAAGCTTCCAAAGGAGATCCTTGCTATCCGGGACGCGGGTGGTCTGTTGCCGTATACCCGGGAGAAATTACGTCAGAAAAAACGGTTGTACTAGTGTAAGAAGAAAAGAAGGGACGATGAGGCATTGTAGTATGCCTTAGTCGTCATCGTAGATTTCAAGTGTTTCGAAGAACTCTGGGGTGAAGTAATACCCACAGGCTGTTTTTTCTATGAGTCCTTTTCGGACGCATCTGTCAAAGAGGTCATCCTGAACAGTTACGATTTCTTCATACATGGTTTTTCCTTTTGCTTTTGGTTTTTTTACTTTGATTTTCTTCTTCGTCATCTCTCTCATATCCTGCTATTGATATGTAATAGCATGATATTTGTTGCCAGTGAACATATATAAAGGTGCTCCGTTAAAATGGCAAAACGGAAAAATAAGATGTTTTCGGTGAAAAAAAGAAAAAATTAAGGAGTATCGGTCACCGTCAGCTCCCGAACGGGGGTGCCATCGCTCCAATATCCCATAAACCGCTGCTGTGGTGTGTCACCAAGACAGTATTCCAGGTTGAATCCATAAAACGCATAGTCAGTGAGAGCATCAAACAGCTTCCATGTCGAGTAGAAATCCATAGCATCAACCGATGAGTCACCAGGGATGCACACCGGGGCGATATGGTCTGCGACCAATGGTGGTTCGCCGTATCGGTCGGTTCGTTGGATGATGAAATCCTTTTGATCCAGTGGGACCTGTGTGGCAGTTGAGAAAATCAGTTTGCCGGAATAGTTCCCAACGATCGTATCATTCTCCCCGACGATGACCAACAACAGTGTTTCAGCAGGGATTGCTTGGAAATCCTTCATCATGGTATCTCCTCGGACGAACGGTTGCACAGGCATGACCGCTTGTGGGAAGGGAAGGCCTTCTTGCGTTGCAAGGGCAGCCATCTCTGCAGTAATCCCGCCACCAAGTGAATGACCAACAATCGCGAACCTCTCAAGATCCGGTGTCACATGGGTCCCATCCTGGAGGATTGTAATGGCTTGTTTCACTGCGTACATCGCGTTTTGTGTCGCAGAGCGGGTTCCGATGAATGGACCGAACTGGTAGCGGGGAAATGCCACGATATTACCTCGTTTGACCAGATGTTCTATCCATGCCTTATAGAAAATCGGGAATAACGCGCTCCATCCATGGTTAAAAACAATCAGTGGTGCAGAGGAAGGTGTTGGGTCAGTTGGTTCGAATATCCAGAACTGACGGGCTCCAAACCCATAGCGTGATTGTCGAATCCCATCATGTGAGTAATTCGACCCACCGGGTCCATCGGGTGGCTGTTGGGGTGGTGTTGGTGGCTCAAGGAGGACCACTGTTGTTTCATCTTGGGTGATTGCCTGGCAGCAAGGCCCAAGAAGGGTCACGGTCAGCATACTGATGAGGACACTGGATAGTACCCATCGTGATGTGTGTTTTTTTTCCATTTGTCTCCCTCATTATTTCGTATTATTATATAGATAGGAAAGAGGATTTAAAGGTATCTGAAAGGTCTGTGGATCTACCAAAAAAAGTGTTTTAAGGTGAAGATGGGAGGGCCGGGAGGAGGTGGTGAGGAGAGATGGGAAAAATAGGGATCGCCCCCCATCATCAAACCTTAAACTTATATTGTTTTAGTAAGTATATAAATTTTGTTATAAAATTAAATCAGAGGAGATTTGAGCCATTCGTCGTTTTTTTTCAGCATCGAATTTCGAAAAGAAAAAGAACGTAAAACAGATAAAAAATCTCAGCGAAAAAAGCCTATAGAGAATAAATTGTAAGTTTTTCTGTCGTATGCGTTATATTTTATTTAAATATTAAGATAAAACTAAGTTACGTTTCCCTAGGAAGAAAGCCGTTAAGAATAAAACACAACCGATGAGAGGAACTACGCCTTCTTCTCCTGCAGATGCATCCATTGGGTGATATCACGAGATATACACAATGTCCCGATAATCTTCCTCTCAGAATCATACCGAGGCATCTTCGTCACAGAGATCCACTGCGAAGCACCATGGTCATCCATACCCATCTCAACTGAATCTACTATCGAAGACCCGGTCTGTACAATCAATGTATCCTGCTCAAAAGCCTTCTGAGCTTGCTCCTTTGGCATGTAATCAAAATCAGTTTTACCAATCATCGCTTCCGGTGAAACCCTGAAGTTACGGGCTAGTGTCTTATTGACAATGACAAAGCGATGCTGAGAATCCTTAAATGAGACAGAATCAGGTATGGCATCAAGCAATGTCTGCAATAAACTAAGGTTATAGGCTGCTTCCTTCTCTGTTTGTTTTAACAAGGTGACATCCTGGGAAATCGCCATCGTTCCAATGATCGTTCCTTCTACATTGTATCTAGGGATCTTTATCACAGACAACCATCGTTCGGGGCCATCCTTCGTAGCCATCATTTCATAACGATCCATAATCGACTGCCCGGAACGCATGATTGCGTTTTCATCACCGACACTTCGCTGAGCTTGCTCACTTGCTATAAAATCAAAATCAGTTTTCCCCACCATCTGTTCAGGGGTGGAATGAAACGCGTGGGCGTAGGCTTTACTTACAAGAACATACCGATGCTGATCATCCTTGCACGCCACCAATTCAGGTATGTTTTCCATGATGGTTTCCAATACATCATGTTCCTCGCAGCGTTTTTGTTCCATTTCATTTCGCGTGGTAATGTCACGGACGATTAATACAAAATTATCCACTTCGTTGTCTTTTTTCACCAGGAAAAACGAGCTGATTTCGACTTGCAAAACCTTTCCTTGTCTGTTCTTAATCTCTGTCGTGTAACTGCCTGCGATTTTTTCTGAAAGGAGTTGTTCAAACTGTTGAACGACCGCAGGCAGCGACCGTGCGGTGAGCAAATCCATACTGAAGAGGTTTTTTTTCAGAACAGAGGATTTCATCACATCAAGAATCTCACACATGCGAGTATTGATATCAAGGATATCCCCATGGGCATCAAGGACGAAGATACCATCGGTCGTATACTCAAACAGACCATGATACTTTTTCTCGCTTTCCTTCAATCGTTTCTCCTGGTTTTTCCGTTCTGTGATATCCCAAAGCAACATAAAGAGGACCAGTTGGCCGTTCATGCGAAAAATAGAGATGTTGACATCAACAGGGAATTGCGTCCCATTTTTACAGACAGCCTCCGACTCTAAAGTAAGACATCCCCGTGCCGCTAGGTCCTCACGGATCTGGCTCCAGTCAAGCTCCTTTGAAAGGATGTCTTGTAACGTCAAACGAAGTAACTCATTCCACTCATACCCAAGATACTCATAGGATTTTTGATTAGCTTCTTGGATTTGCCCTTCGAAATTGCTGAGAAACGCAGCTGCATTAATCCTCTCAAATAATGTTTTGTAGCGATCGTCTGAGGAGGGATGAATTGGCTCCTGCACAACGAAATTTTCTTTTATTTGTTGCATTCCCATCACAATGGTACTGCTTTTTCAACACGCAGCACAGAGAATACATCTCTTGTTTATATTTAAATTTGTGTTTTACTTGACCAGTAACCGAATCGCATTCTGCTGGGCAGCTACCTCGAAATCCACGCTCAGGAACTGCTTGATGAGCCACATGTTGGTTTGGGTATGGTTGCTGATCTCTCTGATCAGACATGAAGAGCCTTTTGGTGCCAGGACAAGGTAGGGAAGTATTTGATCTATCGAGTATCGATCAAGCGTTGTACCGCTTTTCATCTCCTGGATGAGTTGATTTGCCGCGGTTTCCCCCACGGTTTCAGCAGAGAGGCTTTTTTCACCAAGCACGGTGGACCCAAGAATTGTCGGTCCCGATGAGGACCATAAGGTAATCCCAGTGCCTGATGACAACGAAGGGGCAGCATCAATCTGGATGGTGGAACGGAGGTTATGTTTCATCGCTGTTTTTATCGCTGCATGTCGTATGCGCGTGCTGATATGCTCTGGGAGATTCGCACGATGGACAATGCCAGTGACGTCAGTAAAGTTTTGTAGCTCGTCTGCGGAAAAAGGAAGTAGTGTTTGTACAGGATGTATTGTCAGTTCTGCCTCGCCACCGCCTTTAGGATAATAGCCGCGTTTTATCAATTTAATCTGGGTTTTTATCCCAATCTTGGAGATCAAAGGAAGAAAGACAGAAGCGAAATAATCCCAGGATGGTGCCCATCGTACATCTGTGCCACCCCGGAGTTTTATCACTAGTGGTGTAGGCGTGTGAAACGCGCTTAGCAGACATGCTTGGAACACCAGTGTCATGCTTCCTGCGGTCCCAACATCGAAGCAGTACGCACCTGGTTTGATGTCATGAGGTTGGAATTTCAAGTTCGTGGAATGCACAGAAAGACCCTCGACGTCGGCATCGCAGATGTCTCGGATGCAGGAAAGTGCGGTGTAATGCTGTGGACGTAACCCTGGGTTTGGCCGACCTGCTCTGATATTGTATATCTCAATTGGTTGTTTAGTGAGAACCGATAACGCAACAGCGGTCCGGACGATCTGGCCGCCGCCTTCACCGTATGATCCATCGATTGACAACATGGAAGTTCAACTCTTTTGTGTCGTAAGGATATCCAATAGTAACTCTATTGCTGCCTGGCAGGTGCTCTCTTTATTGGCTAGCCGGTCTCCGGTAAAAAGATATTTTTTCACAACGACAGAATCTTTTGTTGAAAGACCGATGTAGACCAATCCAACTGGTTTGTCTTTCGTCCCCCCGGTCGGTCCTGCGATGCCGGTTGTCGCTAGTCCATAATCAGCATGGGCACGTTGGCGAATCTCCTGTGCCATAGCTGCTGCGACCTGCTTGCTTACCGCACCATGCGTTCGTAATAATTCTTCAGAGACCCCAAGCAGCTCTGTTTTGGCTTTATTGCTATAGGTGACAACACCTCGATCAAAATACTCAGAACTACCAGAAATGTTTGTGAATGTATGGGCAAGTAGGCCGCCCGTACAGGACTCAGCTGTGGCGATAGTCTTGTGTTGTTTTTTAAGTTCATCAGAGACTTTATTAACAAGCTTTGTATCTACCAACGAGCACACCTCATCAGAGGTAAACTCATTTGTATGATATAAGGTTTCACAAACGTTAAACATTATATAGGTAAATTCTCATCCCGGAGCCATTACACTAGACCTGCTTGTTAGCCCCGTAGTGTAGTGGTCAATCATTCTGGCCTTTGGAGCCAGCGACAGAGGTTCGAATCCTCTCGGGGCTATTTGAATAAAAACCTGCTCCTGTGGTGTAGCGGCCAATCATGAGGCCCTTTCGAGGCTTCGACTCGGGTTCGAATCCCGACAGGAGCACCTCATTCATTTTTTCTCCTGTAGAAACGACGAAAAAAATTGACAAAAATTGATTTTTCTTCTGTTGCCGAAAAAAGGGGGATTTGTACCCGAAAAATTATTATAATAATACTTTTAATGAGAATATTTAAATATTTAAATAAACTTATACATTATGATGAATGAAATAGAAATATTCAAAGCTTTAGCAGATCCAACCCGACTGAAAATCCTCGAGTGTATCAAAGATGAGGAAAAGTGTATCTGTGAGGTCATTCCTTATACTGGTAAATCCCAACCAAATGTTTCTCTCCATCTTAAAATCCTCAAACATGCAGGGCTTGTCAATGAACGAAAAGATGGAACACGTATTCTGCTCAGCATTGCTGATAAAGACGTTTTTAAACTGATAGATATCGCAAACAAATTCAAGGAATGATACTATGGAAATAATTGATATTATTGTAGCAGGATTACAAGCGTTAAGTGAATATCTCTCTGCACACGTATTAACCTGTTTAATCCCTGCATTTTTTATCGCTGGTGCCATCGCAGTATTTGTTTCAAAACAATCAGTGTTGAAATATTTTGGTTCCCAAACAAAAAAATATATTTCTTATCCTGTTGCAGCTCTTTCTGGAACCATCCTTGCAGTTTGCAGTTGCACCGTCCTACCTTTGTTTACGAGCATCCATAAACGTGGTGCTGGCATTGGTCCAGCATCTGCTTTTCTGTTCTCAGGACCTGCAATAAACATTCTTGCAATTGTTCTGACTGCTCAGGTCCTTGGCTATAATATTGGTCTTGCAAGAGCAGTTGCTGCTATTCTGATGTCAGTTGTTATTGGTTTGTTAATGGCTTTTATTTTTAGAAAAGAAGAAGCTGAAAAAAAGAAAGATGATAAAGATATTTTTGCTGTTCAACAAGGCGAGGAGAAAAGTAGTCGCCCTATTTGGATTTCATTGTTGTTTTTAGTATTGCTGGTGTTGATTCTTCTTATTGGAGCAGCGAGCAGTAGTTATATTCCTTGGATTCCAAAACTTGCGATTGTTTATGTTTTAACACTTGCTGTTTCAGTTATTCTTATTTTTTATTATACTCGTGATGAGGTTAAAAACTGGGGTTACGAAACATGGTGTCTTGTTAAGAAGATTTTTCCTATTCTTCTTGTTGGTGTTTTTATTGTTGGGCTAATTGGTGGTGTCGCTGCGTATTTCATGCCTGGTGCTGATCCCTCTACTGCCCTTGGTGTTGCTGTGGCACCCTATATTGGTGGTAATGATATTGTATCATGCTTCCTTGCATCGGTGATTGGTGCTATTTTGTATATGCCGACTCTTTTAGAAGTTGCCATCGTTGGGAACTTGTTTGGGTATAGCGCAGGGATTATGGGTGGCGGTCCTGCTCTTGCGTTATTGCTCGCGGGTCCTTCGTTGAGTCTGCCGAACATGGTGGTCATTACAAGAGTTATGGGTGTGAAAAAAGCATTGGTGTATTTTACATTAGTAATTGTGATTGCGGCTCTGGTTGGTTTTGTGTATGGAATGATTGGTGGATAAGGTGATCTACATGAAAATCGAGATATTAGGGACTGGTTGTCCAAAATGTAAGACAACGGAAAAAAACGTGCGAAAGGCAGTTGAGGAACTTGGTGTACAGGCAGAAATTGTCAAAGTAGAAGATCTTCAAGAGATCATCAACCGAGGTGTCATGATGACTCCAGCGGTTTTTATCGATGGTGAAGCAAAGATCGTAGGCCGGATCCCGAGTCCTGATGACATAAAAAAATTATTGCAGAAAGGGTGAAAATAATGATGCGATTAGTGGCTGAATGGTTTCCTGAGTTTGTAACAGAACTTGACAACATCGATGAGCTTTATAAAAAGAAACGAATGATCGATGAGAAAACCTATCAGTTCATCTGCTTTGCCCTTGCGATTAAGGGTCGCTCAGCACCGTGTGTCCGGAAACATTTCAAGGGGGCATTAGAAGCTGGTGCAACAGTCAAAGAACTTGCGTATATTATGGCTCTTGTGTTCCGTGAAAGTGCAGGTAATGATGACTGCTGGGTCCATGATGTCCTCGGTGATTATAAAGAATTGATGAAAAATAATATGAAATGTTGCCCTCGGTAGGTATCAATTATGAGAGCTTTGCATATTGAATGGCGACATCTGGATATCGAGAAAGGAACTTGTATCCGATGTTCGAAGACAGGAGAAACACTTAATCAATTTATTACGAAGCTGAAAAAAGAATTAAAACCTAAAGGTGTGAATATAATATTCAGAGAAACAAAATTATCAGAAAAAGACATCCAGCAATCAAATATGGTTCTAGTTAATGATCGACCTCTTGAACAAATCCTCTCAAACGCTAAAAAAGACGAAAATTACTGTTCTTCGTGCACTTGTCTCACAGGAAACGAGACGTATTGCAGGACGATCCAATACGAGGGGATAACTTACGAAGAGATTCCAGAGGAATTAATTCGTAAGGCTGTTTTTATACTTCTAGATTCAAATAAAAAAGAGGTTGGGAAATGAGTAACGATAACGGTTTATGTCAGCCTACCGAAGTTTTGATTTTCCCATGTTCTGGGGGATCAAACGTTGGACAAATAGCCAATGAAGCAGCAAAGCAACTCACAAATCAGGGTTATGGAAAGATGTATTGTCTTGCAGGCATCGGAGGGCATATCCGTGGTATTGTTGAGTCGACGAAGGCTGCAAAAAAAATTGTTGTGATTGATGGTTGTCCTGTTTCGTGCGCAAGGAAGACCTTTGAACATGCTGGTTTTTCTATTGATAAACATATTGTGATAACAGAGTTGGGCATCAAAAAGGAAAATGGTTTTCCACTGGATGGTGGGCAAATTGAAAATGTCGTTACAAAAATTAAGAGTTGATAGGATATGAAATTGAAAGCTTTGATGTCTATTGTTTTTGCGATTATTTTTTTTCTTATCTTTGGCGGTTGTACTAGTAACAATTCTTCAAATGGAACTGACAATTGGTTGGAACAGTATTCGCCTGTGCATTCAATTGGATCTGAGCCTAATCATTTTTGGATAGATTTTCCACAAGGCAACCCTTTAAGTGGACAGTTGGTAACACACCTTGACTGGATTGTTGATTCGTTGAAAAGTAAACCGGCATTGTTTGTTGTTCATAGAACAGGGTGTATTAGTTGTGCTGACCAGTCGGAGCGTGTGATCAGTTTTGGGGAAAAATATGAAGAATATTTAACGTTGTATGATTTGGATGCAGTCTATGGTGCATCTAGTGATATCCTTCAGAAAGCAAATGAGGTGTACCTGTATGATCCAAATGGTCCTCCAGAGTATATTGCTCTCACCGGTTTATTCACCTATGTTAAAGACAATGGCGAGATAAAAATCGGTTGGCATACCTGGGAAGCACCACAAGACATGACCGTGAATGATTCAGAGCTGGAAACGTGGATTAAAGACGCGATTTATTATCACAGAATCAATCAATAAGAAAGGATGAAAAAAATGAAGAAATGGATGGTTGTTGGCAGTATTGTTTTTCTTGTATTGTTAGTCGGGTTGTTTTTTCTTCCTTCTTTATTTGAGAGTGAACGCTTTGAAATCAGACCAGCATATGATTTCACTGCAACTGATGTAGAGGGAAATACTTTTAATCTAAGTGATTACAACGGGAATGTTGTTCTTCTGCATATCACTGGTCTGGAAACCCCCCCTGTGCATCGAATGTCTGGAGGAGATGAAAGGGCAAATCGTTGAACTTGAAAAACTGTCACAATCAAATCAGAACGTAACGGTTATTACTGTTAATAAAAGAATGAATCCGTATTCAGAAGATGGTAAAACGATAGCAGAACGAGATTTTGATGTCCAGGTTAGCTGGCATTGGGTTGAAGATTATAGTCCCTACTCAATTACAAGTTTATATTATCCCTATTTTACCGTTGAAGGGGCTTTTTCAAATCCTTCGATTGTTTTCATTGATACGTCTCAACATATTGTTGGTGTTTATCATGTATACTGCATTGGTAGAGGAAAGATTGATGGTATTCAAACTGCTGATTCTCTCCTCCATGATGTATCAGAAATTTTTGAGGGGAAATGGGAGGATTTTAGGGGAAGAACGTATACGAATGAATTAACGTTTCTTGGTATCTTTGGGCTTGGCATATTAACTGCATTATCTCCTTGTTCGATTGCTCTTCTTGCCGCTATGATTTCTTATGTTGGTTCACTGCAAAAACAAGATGAAAAAAATTCAACGAAGACGTATTCTCTCCAAGGTTTTTGGATTGGCGTTGTGTTTACTCTTGGTATGGCTTTTGTTTTTTTTATTTTTGGTCTTCTCCTTTCATCAGTAAGTATCTTTATTGAAGCATCAGCTTTGTTCTACCTCGTAGCAGGAATGATCCTGATTATACTTGGGATTAATGTTTTCAAACCTATTAAGGAAATAATCCGCTTTAGAGGACAAATCAAAAACAGTTCTGAAGTAATGGAGAAAGGACAGAGCTTATTTTTAAGGTTAAGTAAAAAATCAATATATCTTGGAGCATTCTTTTTAGGGATTTTGTTTTCGATTGGGTGGGCACCTTGCGCTCTGTCCCTTATGATGCCTGTGTTTATCCTCACGCTCTCACAAAAAATATCGATTCTGAGTGGTGGTTTGCTTTTATTTGTCTTTGGTCTTGGTCATGGGATTCCTATCATACCCTTGTGTGCTGTTACAAGCAGTATTCGCGGTAAGCTTGGAAATAAGTATGTTACTGCTGGGAAATGGATGCAAAGGGCATTTGGCCTCATTATCATTATTATCGGTATTATCATGACGTTACGATTTTGGGGTATTACCTTCTGGTAATAGGTGATGTAACTTTAGATCGCAATAATGTAATACCTTCACTTCGAGCATGTAGTACGTCATTCATCGTAATTCCTTCCATCTCTTTTCGGATAAGTATGTGGTTTTTCAAGGCTTTTCTGTAGAGAAGATATTCATCTTTTTCAGAGAAGTTAGGAATGACTTTTTCGGTGAAAAAAAATTCTTCAATCGATCGGTTCTTCCCGTTGTTGTTCCCATCAGTCAAATCAACCTTATATGAGTCATAGATAAGGAAACAATGAATCATCGGTAAATATGGTAGGTGATATTTTTCAAGGATCTGATTCGTACCGGTGACGATGTCTTCAGTCATTGCATATATTCCAATCATCTTGTAAACAGGAATGTTGAGTTCTTCCCCCAGAGTTGCGATAACCGCATGTTTTGTCGTACACGAACCAAATCCTTCTTTGAAGAGAATCAAAATATCTTCTGTAGTAGAATTATATCCGTAAGGTAACTCGTGCACATACTTACAGGCATTCCAGAAGAATTTGATGCCTAAGCTGATGAACTTTTCGGAGATAATCCCTTTTCTCTGTAATGGTAATTCTGGAAAAACCTTGTACATATCCATACGTTTTACCTTACTCCATTTGGCAATTTTTACCTTATATATATACATTGTTTTTTGTGGGATTTATACCCGTGGAGCCTAAATCCCGACAGGAGCACCTTTTTCATTTTTTCTTCTGTTAAAACGACGAAAAAAATTCGTAAAAATCGGTTTTTCTCCTGTGGCAGAAAAAAGGAGCATTATCTCGAAAAATATTTATTTCTAATGACTTCAGAGGTTTTCAAATCAAGGGCGTTCCTTTTCAAGGAATGGATATTT
>CAZLDE010000009.1:0-21259 GCA_964558215.1 uncultured Thermoplasmatales archaeon | reverse complement strand
ATACGCAAGAGAGCAGCCATTTACACCGCCTCCTATGATGACGACATCTGCCTTACTTTTCATCTTTCTCACTAGCCAGTGTTCCAAGAGAGACAGGAACCAGCGGTGGTCGCACGGTTGGAAGCGGAATCTTACTTATTTTCTTACCGGTTTTTTTTTCAAGGATGCGGGCGACCAGCTGGATGCAGACACGTCCTTGACAGGGCCCCATCCCTATCCTGAGTTTCTTGCGCAGCTCCTCGATATCGGTATAACCCTCATTAATCGCTCTTATGACATCCTCTTCACTGATATCCTCGCATCGGCAAACAATGCTTCGCTTCATACCTCAACCCTTATGTTCCTGATATCCATGGCTAAACCGCTTTCAAGTTCAATGGTCACCACATGTGTTTTTCCCTGCTTAATCACCTTTGTGACAAGTGCATTTCCCCTGACGTTCCCGGTCCTGTCTAATGCTTTGACTACGGTTCCTTTTTTCGGTTCTGGGACGAACTCATAGGGGAGCGTCACCCATGCTTTATCATCTTTTATCTTCACAACAAAAATCGCCAACCCGGGGCATACCCCAACACATTTCGTACACCCGATGCATCTGTCAAAATCATTCAAGGGTGGTGCGTTGATGTCTTTCATAGAAATCGCATGAACTGGGCAAGAGTCCACACAAGGGTTACAGGGAATCTCTTGAACGCATTCAAGGATCGCGACGCCTTTCTCAAGCTGTTTCTTTGTCGGTATCTGAAGATCTTTCAAGGAAAGGATACCAGTCTTCTCATACTCACGCATGGTGCACCTCTGCGTGTTTTGCTATTTTTTCTTTTGCTATCCGTGGTTTCTCTCCAAAGGGACCTGCTCGGAGCTGAGAAAGTTCATTTCGATACTCTGCAAGTAATTTCTTGTTCTTGGATCGACCTAGCTGGATTGCTGCTGCAAGACCAGCGATTTTACCTTCGATCATCGCGGTTGATGCTTCTTCAATGCCAGATGCATCGCCTGCGACATAGACCCCTTTCACAGAGGTCTGCATCGATGCATCATGTACTGCGACATACCCGCCTGCTTCTGGGATGAACTCCAAGGTCGCTCCTATCTGGGAGAGTAACCGTGTCGAGGGAGTTAATCCTACAGCAAGACAGATCGTGTCGCATGCAACGTTCTCTTCGCTTCCTTTTATTGGCTTCCAGTGCTCATCAAGTCTTACGACAACGGCTCCTTCTACCTTTCCATCACCATAGACTTCCTTAATGGAATGTGATGTAAGGATAGGTACTCCGCATCGACGTAGTTTGGCGGCATGCACGTTATATCCCCCGATGGTGGGTGCTGCTTCCACGACCCGGTCCACTGCGATCCCGGCTTGTAAAAGCTGATAGGAGACAATAAGGCCAACATTCCCGGCCCCTACCATCAGAACCCGGTCACCTGGTTTGACTCCATAGACATTCATTAACGTCTGTACCGCACCGGCACCATACACACCAGGGAGATCGTTTCCTGGGAACAGCAGCATGTTCTCCATCGCGCCACAGGCCAGAACCACCGCGTCACACCGGACATCATACAACGTGCTTTGATACTCGCAGCGTTTCACGACACCGAATCGATGTTTCTTTTCGCTTTCGTAATACCCAATAACAGTTGCATCGGTCATCAGCTGGATTTTACCCTGGTGTTGCAGGTTTTGTAGCTCCTGTTCTAGTTCTTTTGCTATGTGGATCCCGCGGGTTCCAGCACGTTCTTGTTTCGAGCCGAAGAATTTATGGGTTTGTTTGACTAGTTGACCTCCCACGCATTGGTTCTCATCAACGAGTAATGCTGAAGCTCCTTGTGTGGCACTCTCGATGGCTGCGCAAAGACCAGCGGGGCCGGCACCGACAATCAGTACATCGATATTCAGTGTTTTTGTTGGTTCTCCTGAAAAAATTGCATCTGGCAACTCCGCTAGTTTCTCTTGCATCTCGACGGTAATACCTTCCTTTAACGGTGCGATGCACGTCCGAACATTTGGGATACCGTTTACACGCATTAGGCAGGAGGAGCATTTCCCTATGCCGCAGAAAAACCCTCTAGGGCTTTCATATGTAAGGCTAGTGGTGAGGGTTCGAACTCCTTGCGCGTGTAACGCTGAGGCAATGGTGTCTCCCTCTTCACCTATGAGTCTCTTTTTCTGGAAATAGAACGGAAGTTTTTTTCGTTTCTGAAAATCAATAATAGGATGAGCTCGTATGCGCACGCTTAGCCCCCTATCATTCTGCAACAGACTACCCTTTAAAAGAGTAACTCCTACATGGTTTTTTTAGGCTATCTGGACGTCCTTAATCTGATGATGGCGTGAAGCCATCTTCCGAATCAAGTTGATGTTTCGTCCGCCTTTTCCGATCAACTTTGACTTGTCTCTTGGGTTGACCTCTATCCGGGCGACGCTTGCATCGTCGTTTCCCTCAAAACTGACCTTCTTGACATCATAGGGTTTACAGAGGTTCATGACAAATCTTGTTTTATCGTCATCGAACTCGACGAACTTGACGTTTTTCTTAAAAAGCAATCGCAGCTTCTCCAGGTTCTTAGCTTTGCTTCCTATCGCTATGCCCAGTTGTCCCTTCTCGACGATGAAGACAACACGGTCATCCTCAACGATACAGTCTCTGATGCCTGCCCCAGAATACTTCGATGCAAGATTGATATATTGAACGGTCTCGTTTGAAAGGATAATCTCTGCCATTGTGGTTATTTCCTTTTCGTGATAAGCTGTAGGATATTTGATTCCCCTTTTTCAAGTACAGCAAGGCAGGAGACCGAGTAGTTCTTCCCACAAGAATACCCCAGGTCGACGCCAGTGGATTGGTAGCTGAACAGTGGCACTTTCTGGTGGTTTGCGAGGGTCGTGATGGTTTTTTTATCTGGACAGTTAGTTGCTAAAACCACCAGTTTTGCGGTCCCTTTCTGAATTGCCGCTTTCGTCTGTTTCTCCCCGATCATGATTTTTCCTTTCTTCGATACATCCTTTAAGGCTTTGTTTACGTCTACCATTTACTTTCCCTTCTGTTTTGGTTTTTTTGGATTCATCACAAGTTCAATGGCACCAGTGCCAAGGTTTACAGGCTGACCAACGATGATGTTCTCTGCCACACCATTTAGCTCATCGGATTCACCCCGCTGGCTAGCCAGCAGCAGGTGATTGACAGTGATCTCAAAGGCTGCACGTGACAGCACAGAGCTTTTCTCACCACTCACCCCATGACGACCGATCGCCCGGACCGTCCCATCAGCAGTCATCACATCAGCCACTAACATGATATGCCTCATATCAACGTTTAACCCCTGTTCTGAGAGCGTGGCATATGCCTCTTGGATAATCATGTTACGAGCCGCCTCAATACCAAGTTCCCGTGCGATCGCATGGATGTCGTTTGTGGTGGTTCGGTAAGGGTCAACGCCTTCGATATCTAAGACTTCCTTAAGATTACTGCCTTCGCTGTAAATCACGTAGCCTTCGTTCGGCTCCTTTCGTATGATGACACGTTTAATCCCATCGATCCCCTTGATCTTCAGGTTCTTCAAGGTCTCATTGGTGTTCTGAATTACTTTGTAACCTGGCTCGTCCAAGGTCACTTTAATAGTGTCTTTTTCTATTTTTGCAGACAGCTTCCGAAGCGATTGGATTCGCTCCAAGAGATCATCAATGGTGATTCCTTTTTTCTCCATCGTCTTTTTGTTTGGTTTGATAAAGATAATGATGTTAATCAGATCCATCTCGATGTCGGCGACATCAGTAAGCCGTGTAATCTCAATCTTGTTTGCGATCTCCTTTGCCAGGTCAGGGTTTATTCGATATTCATCCCGCAGGTAGATATTCATCATTGGTGTAGATGGGGTGGACCGTGCATCAACAATCTCGATTAATCTTGGTAGCCCCAGGGTGACGTTGATTTCCGCGACTCCAGCGTAGTGGAAGGTACGCATCGTCATCTGGGTTCCTGGTTCACCGATGCTTTGTGCGCTGATCATACCACAGGCTTCGGTGGGATCGATTCGGTTTTTTGCGTACTCCTCGAGGGCTTTTTCGACGATGTTTTTCAGTTTTCCCTGCAGGGTTTTATCCTTTGCTACTCGTTCGACGATTCCATCGATAACAGAAACAGGGAGGAAGTGATTTTTCAGCAGTTTCTGCACGTCTGCTCGTATCGATTTATATTCCTTTGGTTCTTCATCTGATTTTTTTGGTGGGGGAAGAAATGTCCGCTCCGGCTCTTTCTTTTTCTCTGGTTTTTTCACAACCTCAACAGTTTCCTTTTTTGTTGCCGTTGGTTTTTTCTTCTCAGGGGTGGTTTTTGCCTTTTTGAGTTGTTTCTTAGGTTGTGTGGGTTTACTTTTCACCACTGGTTTTTCGATTGGTTTTTTTGTTTTAGGAACAACAGGTTTCTGTTTGGTTTTAACGGATTTTTTCAAAGTTTTCTTGGGTGCAGGTTTCTTTTTTGAGAACAGTTTTGCCATCGGTTTATCCCTCCTGCTTCACATCATAGATGATACGGTCGAGGTCCACTGCTTTACCGGTTGTACTCCGTGTCGGGTCGACTCCGTCATCACCATATCGGAACTGGATGATCTCACCACCGGTGTGCCGCACGGTCCCGTCGCTTTCGACCTTAAGGTCCTCAAGGGCATTGACGAGACGACGCTGCATGTACCCTGACCGGGAGGTACGGACTGCGGTATCGACCAAACCCTCTCTGCCTCCCATTGAATGGAAGAAGTACTCCGTGGGGTTTAACCCGCTCTTGTAACTATTGGCAACAAAACCTTTTGCACTGGCTCCTAGGTCTCCCTTTTTGAAATGCGGTAAGGTCCGATATTTATATCCTCGGGAGATACGTTCCCCTCTGACAGCCTGCTGTCCGACACATCCGGACATCTGCGAGAGGTTCAGCATGGATCCCCTAGCACCGGATTTCGCCATGATGACAGCGCTGTTGTTCAATCCAAGGTATTTACTTGCTATCTCACCAGCCATGTCTCTAGCTCGCCCGGTGACTCGCATGATCTCCATCTCCAAGGTTTCTTCAAGACTTCGGCCAGGGAGGGATTCCAGTTCGCCATGCTCATAGGCGGTGACCAAGGTGTTGATCTTGTTCTGTGCTTTCTGCAAGCCTTCCCCGATCTGTCGTTTCGCCTCGGTTGGGATGTCCTCATCATCAATGCTAGTGGTAAACCCGATTACGGTCACCACCGCGATGCCTAGTCTGGTGACGTCATCGATGAACACCCTGCCTGCAGCCGTCCCATGGTCCCGGATGATTCTTTCAACGATCCTGCCTTTGAACGACCCGATGCTGTTCTCATCGACGATCCCTTGCTTCAACTTCCCATTCTTCACAACAACGTACGCGCCGTAGGGGCATTCTGTAGCCTTGCAGACTTCACAGTGAAAACAGGCTTTCGCCTTATACTCAAGTGTGAGGTCCTTTGGAAGCAAAACACTGAAGATGTCTCTCCCGTATACAACACTCTGTCCGTTGACCTCATGGACCTCAGGGAACTTCCCTTTGTATTTGAACGTCGAGAGGATCTCAGAGGTTTTCTCTTTTGAGAATGTCTTGTCTTTATAGGTAAGAAGGAAACAACCGGAGATATGATCGTGCAGACCCCCGATGATAACGCCACCGAAACGCGGTGACATCAGGTTCTCCTGCACTTTCATAAGGATTTCAGCCTCAGCTTTCGCCTCTTCCCCTTGGAGGAGATGCAGGTTCATCTCATCGCCATCAAAATCAGCGTTATATGGGGGACAGACAGAAAGGTTGAATCGGAAGGACCGGTTCGGCATCACTTTAATACGATGGGCCATCATAGACATTCGATGCAAAGATGGTTGACGATTGAACAAGGCGATATCCCCGTCCATCAGCTGCCGTTCGATGATAAAACCAAGCTCCAGTTTCTCAGCGATGTCCTCAGCGTTTTTCTCAGTGACCTTCATGCGTTGTTCTACGCCCTCACGGTATCGTTTAACATAATTCACATGCGGCCGGTAAAGCTCCCCTGTTTTCTCAGGTTTTGCTGTTTGTTTAATCAGATTCTTACACCATTCCAGGTTCTGTGTGGTGACCCGTACCGGGATTGTCAGCTCCCGTGCTATCTCCACGGGGACACCGATTTCGTTGATGCTGAGATTAGGATCTGGGGAAATGACCGTCCGAGCGGAGAAATTCACCCTTTTCCCGGAAAGATTACTTCGGAATCTCCCCTCTTTTCCTTTTAACCGCTGCGCAAGGGTCTTCAATGGTCTACCGGAACGGTGTCGTGCTGGTGGGATACCTGAGGTTTGATTGTCCAGATAAGTCGTCACATGATACTGTAGCAACTCCCAGAGATCCTCGACGATCAGCTGAGGCGCTCCTGCGTCACGGTTCTCCTGAAGCCGCTGATTGATTCTGATCACATCAACGAGTTTATGGGTCAGATCATCCTCTGATCGTTCACCAGATTCAAGGGTGACCGATGGTCGTACGGTGACCGGTGGTACTGGTAACACGGTAAGAACCATCCATTCCGGTCGTGCCGATTGAACATTGATATCAAGTAACGGGAGATCCTCATCAGGGATTTTCTCAAGCCACTCCCGGATTTCCGTTGGGGTGAGCTTTTTACCGTTTTCCCGGAATGAGGTTGGTTTATCCAGATCGATCTTCCCACTCATCGCTGCGCATCGTGGACAGGCTTCTGTCTTTGTCGCGGTGCTAATAATCATCTTGAAGATATATGCGTTATCGCGTCCCTCACTATTGTTTTTTATGATAGTCTTTCGATGTTCCTCTAATTCTTTCTCGGAAAGCATGATTCGTCCGCATTTCCGACAGGTCGCTCGTAGACAGTTCCTGATGGTCTTGACAAACCCGACATGGATGACTGGCATCGCAAGGTCGATATGTCCGAAATGTCCTGGGCATTTGTCTTTTCCTACCTTAAGCCCGCAGGTTTTACAACGTAATCCCGGTTCAATCACGCTGAGACGTTGATCCATCAACCCCATCGTGATAGGAAACCCATCATCATCATATGTATCAGCGGTAATCACCTTTGTCGCACTCATCTTGCGTATCTCATTTGGTGATAATACTGAAAATTCAAGCGCCCCAATCTTTTTTGTGATACTTCGTCCCGCCATTTTTCTAACCCCCTACACCAATGACTCCAGCTTAATCCGTGGCACCACCACAAGTGATTTCAACTCATCGATTAATAGTTTGAACGCGTAACTCATCTCCACTGGGTAGATGTCTGCCTTATCACCGCAGATAGAGCAATGTAACCGTCCATGACGGTCAATCATCGCGATATGACCACAGGTGTTACAGACGTATTTCATTGTGATGTCTGATTCATCTAGGAGACGGTCTTTGATGACCATCGATGCACCATGACCAATGAGGCAGTCTCGTTCCATTTCCCCGAACCGTAGACCACCCTCCCTGGCTCGTCCTTCAGTGGGTTGTCTGGTGAGGATCTGCACCGGTCCTCGTGATCGTGCATGGATTTTACCGGCGACCATGTGATGGAGTTTCTGATAATAGATACATCCGACGAACACTTCACATTCCAATGGACGTCCTGTGAGACCGTCGTAGAAGATTTCTTTTCCAGCATGGTTGAATCCATTTCGTATCAGGGCGGATCGTAGTTGGTCTTCTGGTTCGCCGCTAAAAGCAGTGCCATCGACGATTCGTCCTTCAAGTGACCCGACTTTCCCGCCTATCATCTCAAGAACGTGAGCGACCGTCATCCTCGAGGGGATGGCGTGAGGATTGATGATTAAATCTGGTGACATGCCATCTTCGGTGAAGGGCATGTTTTCTGCGGATACTACATATCCAACGACTCCTTTCTGACCATGTTTTGAAGCGAATTTATCACCTAGTTCAGGAATGCGTTGCTCCCGGACTTTTATTTTCACCATCCGGGACCCGTTCACTGACTCTGAGAGCATGACCTTGTCAACGACACCGCCTTCTCCATGTTGGACTGTGACTGATGTTTCCCTGCGTTTCTGTGGTGTCAGAAAATCCGTTGGCTCCTCGAGAAATCGAGGTGGTGATGTCTTGCCTATCAACACGTCTCTACCATTTGCGCTGCATTCTGGGGAAATCAGCCCGTCTTCACCAAGGTTGTTGTATGCCTCTTCGCTACGGACGCCTCGGCAATCCGGGTTGGGAATCTCAAAATGATCCTCCTGACCACCAGGGTATCGTTTCTCTTCGCTGCTGTAGGTGCGGACAAATGTACTGCGACCAAGTCCACGTTCAATCGCTGACTTGCTCATAATCAGCGCATCTTCCATGTTGTATCCCTGGAACGAGGCGACTGCGACAATGTAGTTCTGTCCTGCGGGTCGCTCCCTGAATTTGATATAGCGGATTGGATGCGTCTGAACCAATGGCATCTGCGGGTAATGCAGGAGATGACCTCTGGTATCTGGTCTGATGCGGTAGTTTGATGCCCCAAAACCAAGCGATTGTTTTCCCATACCTGCCCCCATGGTAATCCTAGGTGAGGAGTTATGCTCTGGGTAAGGAACAAGTGATGCACCGATCCCAAGGATGCACATCGGGTCAAGTTCCATATGGGTATGATCTGAGGTGAGATCCTCTTCTCGTAAGGCGATAAGGGCGTTTTCCTCTTCTTCTGCGTCGATGTACTCGACGATCCCATCGTTGATTAGATCAGTCCATTTTTTCTTTGATTCCTTCAGTTCAGTTTGTATCTTTTGGTTTAACAGAAGTTTTCCATTTTCAGCGACAAGCAATGGTCGTCTTAATCGACCACAGTCACAGTTGACGATGACATCGTTTCCTTCGATATCGTAGGTGACATTAATTTCATTGCTCAGCATCCCTCGTCGTCGTCTTTCTCTGAGTTTTTTGACAAGGTCAGCACCGTTCTGATGCATCCCGATGAGGTCTCCGTTGAGATACACACGGGCGCCAGTGACATGTTTTGTTAACTCTTTAATCCCCAGTTCTCGTAAGACGGCTTCGACTTCTTTTTCTCCGAAACCCTCTGAGATTTCGACGGTTAATGCAAGGTTCTTGACAAGACCACAGTTCGGTCCTTCGGGTGTTTCGTTGGGACAAAGACGTCCCCATTGTGTTGAATGCAGATCTCGGGCTTCGAAATGTGGCTGTGACCTTGTTAAGGGAGAGGTGACTCGTCGTAAATGACTCAGAACCGCAAGATTACTGGTTCGATCCAGAAGCTGTGAGACTCCTGCGCGACCGCCAACCCAGTTTCCTGTGGCGAGCGCATGGTGGATACGTTGGCTGAGCACATCGGAACGTAATGATGATGCTATCTTGATTTCTTTTCCTTTCGCATGGATGCGTTCTATTTGATATTTAAGGTCCTTGCATAATGCAGTAAACGCGACCCGGAAGAGGTCCTCCATGAGATCCCCAGCAAGTTTCAGACGCTTGTTTGCGTAATGATCCTTGTCGTCCTGCTCTCGTTTTCCTAGCGCAAGCTCTAGGACCGCCATTCCCATACGAGCGACGAAAATAGCTTTTTTCAATCGGTCTTCAGGGTCATTGCCGAGATGAGCAAGAAGATGTCTGTCCATGATGGTCTCGACACGTTTCACACGATATTCCTTTGCCTGACCACCAGCGAATTTCTTCCCAAGGTATGCGACAGCTTCTTCTTTTGTTGCGATGCTGTATTCCTTTGCGCATTCCTCGATGTTTGCAAGAACATAGGGTTCCATCTTTGGGTCTACGCAGATGACATCGACGATTTCTTTGTCGTTCTCCATGCCTAATGCTCGTAATAACACAATCAGTGGTATTTGTCCGTAGGTGGTGGGAAGACTGACCATGAGCATACCGTCTTTTCGTTTTTCAACCACGGTTAACGCTCGGTATCCCTCCCTCTGGGAGAACACCTTTGCGACCTCGACATCGGTTCCGTATCGACTTGATCGTTCGACAAGAACCCTGTTCGGCGCAAGATCTTCTACGGTGATCAATACTCGCTCAGTACCGTTACTGATGAAATACCCGCCAGGGTCCAAGGGGTCCTCCTGCATCTGTTGCAGTTCCTTGCGGTACTCATCCTCACTGAGAGGTCGGTCCATTTTTTCTTCTAAAACCCGATGTGAGATGTTACATCGGAGGGACTTGACCATAATGGGGAGTTCACCGACGCGGACTGTCTCAGGCTCATACTCGACTTCGTTTTTCACCGGGATGAATTCCAGTTCGATTGGAGCTTCATAGGTTAAATCCCTGAGACGCGCTTCCATGGGAGTCAACGGTCGTTCTGTGCCGTCTGCTTCTTTGACCTGGGGGAGACCTACTTTGATTTTCCCGAATTTAATCTTGTATCCTTCTATTTCAGGGTAGATGTACCCTCGTTTCATTCCTTCTTCTTCTTGACCAATGATTGTCCCATCGACGATCCGCTGAAGACGATGTCGTAAAAAATCATCATAGGAAGCGATCTGATGGTTAACTATACTTCGCTCTTTATAAAACGCATCAACAAGCTCTCTCATAAATACTCCTCATAATCCCCTGTTACATCTCTTCGCTTGCGCTACTGAATTCCTCAGTCGGTTCAGCGAAGACAAAACTCTCAGAGGTATCGCTCTCAACAACCAATCGATACGCGATCGCATATTTGGCTGTCGGGCTTTTCCGTGTTATTTTCACAATCTGACCAGGTTTCGCCCCTGTGGAAAGCACTGCTGGGTCATTGGCAAGAATACGTGGGAGTTGATCGGTTTTAATATTGTATGTCTCCAACAGCTCCTTTTTCTCTTTCTCAGTTAATATTGTATGTTCTGGGACCAGCTTATGTCCTAATATGTCGTAATATTTTTTTGGCGGGGCTGCGATACTACATTCCTCCTACGTTTCCTTGTGAGGAAAGGCGGGCCTGAAGGGATTCGAACCCTTGGCCACCTGGTTAAAAGCCAGATGCTCTACCTAGCTGAGCTACAGGCCCAAAGATGGGCCACATGTTTACTGTTTATATACTATACGCTATATCAAGTAACGTTGGGACGGCTTACCCGTAATACAATTTCCCCTATAAATAATTTTACATCTTATTAGAATGGAGTGTTTAACCCACTTTTCTGTCTTCCCAAAAATTTTAATGAAGTAACCAAATACATCATGGAAATGAAAATCAATGAAATATTCTATTCACTCCAAGGTGAAGGAGTGTTGGTTGGAACCCCGAGTGTTTTTGTGAGAGTCTCAGGTTGTAATCTTCGCTGCACCTATTGTGATACCACCTATGCATACGAGAAAGGCACGACAATGACAATAACGGAGGTCCTTGATGAAATAAAAAAATACCCTTGTTCGTACGTGTGTCTCACTGGCGGTGAACCACTCCTTCAAAAGGACACGTCGCGGTTTATCGATACTCTGGTAAGTGAAGGATATACAGTGTGTCTTGAAACGAATGGAAGCAGAGACATCTCGAGATATGCTGGTAAAAAAAAGGTGTTGCTTTCCCTTGATATCAAATGTCCATCATCAGGCTCCCATAGAAAGATGAATACGGGAAACTTAGATGCTCTTACAAAAAAAGATCAGCTCAAATTCATCATAAAAAATAGAAAGGATTACGAGTATGCAAAACAAATCCTGCTAAAATATAACCCTGCATGCATGGTTTTCTTCCAACCCGTTTGGGGGACGAACCCTGACAAGCTTGCTTCATGGATTCTTCAGGATGGTTTATCGGTCCGTCTATCATTGCAGATCCACAAGCTGATTTGGGGAACAAAAAAAGGTGTCTAACAGGGTTTTACCATCACCTATTTTTCGTAAGTGAAATGCTAAACACAAACTATATACATGAAAAGCGCATTCATGGTTAAAATTAAGAGATAATAGTGAGAAAAACAGAAGAAAAGATGAGGTGAAATAAAAAATGCAACCATCAAATATGGCATACGATAGAGCGATTACCGTATTTTCCCCGGATGGACGGTTATTTCAGGTAGAATATGCTCGAGAAGCAGTCAAACGCGGAACGACAACTGTTGGGGTGAAATTCCGGGATGGTGCGATTTTAATTGTTGATAAACGGATTACATCTCGACTTATTGAGCCTGATTCGATTGAGAAGATTTTCATCATCGATGATCACATTGGATGTGCCACGTCTGGTCTTGTCGCCGATGCACGTTCCCTGATTGATCGGGCTCGATTGGATGCACAGATTAACGAGATAACCTACAGTGAGAAAATCCAGGTTCAGACACTGGTGAAACGCATTTGTGACTTCAAGCAGACGTATACTCAATACGGTGGTGTTCGACCCTTTGGGACTGCACTGCTGATTGCTGGTGTAGATCAGACTGGTGCTCGATTGTTTTCCACAGACCCCTCAGGGGCATTGATGGAATATAAGGCTGCCAGTGAAGGAGCAGGACGTACTGGTACGATGGCGTATTTCGAGGAACATTATAAAGAGAACGTCTCCATGGAAGAGGCAATCGATCTTGGGATAAAGGCGTTACATAAGGGCACTGAAGGGAAGTTGAATCCTGACGCAATCGAAATCGGTGTCGTGAAAAAGGGTGTTAAGTTCCATATTCTGTCTGCTCCAGAAACGAAAACCTATGTGACGAAAGCGATTGGAGGAAAATAGGATTGGTTAGTTTAGAAAACGCAGTGATAGCACGTTTACATAAAGGAGCTGATCGCTTCGAGATACTCGTGGATCCCCATGAGGCAGAGCATATCATAGAGGGAAAAACAGAAAACATCCTCTCTGCTCTTGCGATTGATGCAGTGTTTAGCGATTCTAAGAAAGGAACTCATGCAGCTATCGAATCATTGCAGAAGCACTTCAATACCACTGATGTCTCAACAATCGCTAAAGAGATTATCCAGAAAGGAGAAATCCAGCTTACCACAGAGCAGCGTCGCGAGATGCAGGAGAAAAAAAGGAAGCGGATTGTTGATCTCATTGTGAAGAACGCGATGGATCCACAGACAAAGATGCCACATCCCCGGACACGTATCGAGCTTGCTTTGGATGAAGCCAAGGTCCATATCGATCCGTTTAAGTCAGTGAATCAGCAGATGAAAACCATCCTTGAGTACCTCCGACCGATCTTACCTATCTCTATGGAACAATCACGCATCTCCGTGAAAATTCCACCTGAATTCGTAGGGAAGGCATATGGCGCTGTACGCAGTGTTGGCACGTTGGAACGGGAGGAATGGCAGTCAGATGGCACATGGATTGGTATCGTAAAGCTACCTGCGGGTATGCAAACGGATTTTTATGACAGGCTTAACACCCTTACGAAGGGAAACGTTGAAACAAGAATTCTAAAGTAGGTATATGAAAAAGGATATTGAATTTTATGCCAAATGAAGGACGTCAAGTAGTCATTCCGGGTCAGGTGTTAGGTGAAATACCAGCGTTCAGACCTGGTCGGGGAACGTTTGTGGAAAACAAAAAGATATTTGCCGAGCGGCTTGGGGTGCTCAACATTCAAGATAAATTCATTCACATCATCGCTTTGAAAGGACGGTATGATCCGATCGTGGGTGATTTTGTCATTGGTGTCGTCGAGGAAGCTTCAACCTCGAATTGGATGGTTGATATCAACGCACCATACCCTGCCTTGTTGCATGTCCATGAGGTTCCCTGGGAGATCGAATTTGCTGACACGGAAAAATATTTAAACACAGGTGATACCATACTGGCGAAGGTTCTTTCGGTTGATGAATCGAAGAAACTTCAGATCACGCTAAATGACCGTAATCTGTTCAAACTCAAAGGCGGTCATCTGATAGAATTTGAGCCCTCGGTGTACCGCCGGATTATGGGTAAGAAATATTCGATGATTGAGATTATTCAGAAATATACCCGTTGTCGGATAAAGGTTGGTAAAAATGGGCGTATCTGGATCGATGGAGATCCTGATGGCATCGAAAGGGTGTTAGCTGCAATCTCAATGATTGAACGTGAGGCTATCACATTTGGGCTCACCGATAGAATAGAAGAATTCTTGAAAAAAGATGCAAAGGATGTAAGATGATGAAATCAGACATAGAGTTAATAGACAGTGAAGGAAAGCGATTAGATGGGCGAAGTCCGCATGATTTACGCAAAATCAAAATCCAGGCCGGTGTTCTTCATCGAGCAGACGGCTCTTGTTACCTCGAATGGGGTGGCAATAAGGTTATTGCTGCAGTCTACGGGCCTAGGGAAGCTGTCCCAAGACACACCCAAAATCCCTTGAGAGCTATAGTTCAGGCACGATATAATATGGCTGCATTCAGTGTTGAGGACCGTAAGCGTCCTGGTCCAGACCGACGAAGTGTGGAGATCTCAAAGGTTATCTCTGAGGCATTGGAGAGAGTCGTTCTCACCGAGCAGTTCCCACGCGCAAGTATTGACGTAAACATCGAAGTACTGGATGCTGAAGCAGGGACCCGTTGTGCGGGGCTTACCGCGGCGGGTGTTGCATTGGTTGATGCTGGTATTCCCATGCGTGACATCCCGGTCGCGTGTGCCGCAGGAAAAATCGGAGGTAAGGTCGTCCTTGATCTTGGGAAAGAGGAGGATAACTTTGGTGATGCGGATCTACCGATAGCGATATCACCTCGAACTGGTGAAGTGCTTTTGTTGCAGATGGACGGTCATCTGACGGTCGATGAATTCAATCAGGCTTTTGACCTTGCTTTGAAAGGGTGTTATACCGTCTCTGAGATTCAGAAGAAGGCAATCATGGAAAAGTATCAGTCTGTCGCCGCGGAGGTGCAAGAATGACTATAGTACCAGTAATAAAACGTGATTATATCACGAAGCTTGCTGAGCAAGGCAAACGCATCGACGGACGAACATTTGATACGTATCGGAACATTGAGATTGAGACAAAAGTCGTCAATAAAGCGGAAGGCTCCGCACGGGTGAAGATTGGTAATACACAGGTTCTTGTTGGAATCAAGATAGACCTTGGAGAGCCGTTCCCTGATTCCCCGAACATGGGTGTTTTGAGTACCGCTGCTGAGCTGATTCCTCTTGCGTCGCCTGATTTTGAGTCTGGTCCTCCAAGGGAGGATGCTATTGAACTTGCTCGGGTTGTGGATCGGGGTGTGCGTGAATCTCAGGTTGTTGATGTCGAGAAGCTTGTGATTACCCCTGGTGAGAAGGTTTGGATTGTGTTCATCGATATCCATATCCTTGACTATGATGGGAACCTTTTTGATGCAGCATCCCTTGGGGCTCTTGCTGCATTGTCAACGACCATTATCCCTGCGAAGCGGTTCAGTGAACAACTCCCTGAGGGATACCAAAAGGAGGATTTTCCTCTCCCTATGTCAAAGCCACCAATTTCATGCACAGCCGTTAAAATCAATGATTTTGTTCTCTTTGACCCCTGTTTTGATGAAGAAATTATCGCAGACGCCAGGTTAACAGTAGCAACAGATCATAAAGGTGATATTCGGGCAATGCAGAAAGGGCTTGAGGGGAGCTTTACCAGGGATGAGATACAAAAAGTTATAAAAGGAGCTCTTGATAACGGGCAAGAAATACGAAAGAGACTTTATCAAAGTATAGGGAAATAATATGTCAAAACGAACCAAGAAAGTTGGCACCTCCGGCCGTTACGCATCAAGATATGGTGTGAAATCAAGAACAATGGTCCGGGAAGTAGAAAACCAACAACGGCTCCGTCATGCCTGCCCCCAATGTGGTCAGAAAACAGTGCAACGCACAAGCACCAGCATCTGGGAATGCTCGAAATGCGGCAATGTCTTTGCCGGTGGAGCATACCTTCCAACGACACCATCTGGTGTCACTGCTGAGCGAATCCTCAAAGGACTCCCTGTCGAGACCCCTGTTGAGGAGGAATCCAAGTGACCAGGTATAAATGTGGGTTGTGTAAGAAAGCAGTCCAGTTCGATGTCAAAAACATCGGAATGCAATGTCCGTACTGCGGAAGCAAGGTCTTCTACAAAGAACGCCCAACGGTCGCAAAACGTATTAAAAGCGTATGACTCATAAAGCGACATTTCTTTTTTTCTTTACATCTTCAACAGATGCTTCTGTGGTAGAACAGTCGCTTTCCCCTGAGATTAAACATAAAATCCCAAAATCTTCTGTTACATTTTCTGTGGATAAAAAAACCCTTACCGTGAAGATAGAATCTGAGGATGTCAGTTCTCTGAGAGCAGCGTGTAACTCGTATCTGCGTTGGGTTCAGACCGCCCTATCCGTCAAACAACTGATTTAAACCTCGATGGTCTCAGACCTTCCGGGTCCGATCGAGATAAGACCGATTGGGACCTCTGTTTCTTTTTCAATGAATCGCAGATAGGCCTGTGCCTCTTTCGGCAGGTCTGAGAAATTTTGGGAAGCAGGATTCATCACCCTCCACCCTTTGAATGTTTTATACAGGGGTTTGCAGACTGATACATCCTGGATGTTTGCCGGGAAGAAATCGATTTTTTTTCCATTTAGAGTATATTGAGTACACACGTTGATTTCTGGTAACCCACTGAGCACATCAAGTTTGGTTATCGCCAGTTTCGAAACACCTGAAATCATGCAGGAATGTCTCACAACGACAAGGTCAAGCCATCCGCAACGACGTGGTCTACTCGTAGTGGTGCCGACCTCATGGCCAACCTTCTGGAGATGTTCGCCAGTTTTATCAAAAAGCTCGGTCGGAAGTGGTCCTTCACCAACCCTGGTGGTGTACGCTTTCACAATCCCAATAATCTCATTGATAACCCGCGGTCCGATCCCAGCACCAATGGTTGATCCTCCCGCGATTGTATGAGACGATGTTGTATACGGATACGTGCCAAACTCCACGTCAAGCATTGTTCCCTGTGCGCCCTCTAAAAGGATGTTTTTCTTTTTCAGAATCGCATTGTTCAGTTCAATCTGAGTAGTAGTGATATATCCCTTTAACCGTTTTCCGTACATACTATACGTTTCCAATATTTCTTTCTCATCAAGCTTCATCTTTATTCCATAGAGATCTATCATTTTCTGTTTCATTGGAATAAGACGGGAAAGCAATCCCTGTAAGGTTTCTTTCTGGGTCAAATCAATAGCTCTAATGCCGTTGCGTGCGACCTTATCACTGTAACAAGGTCCGATACCTCGTTTTGTCGTCCCAATCTTCTTTTCTCCGAGATATGATTCCTCTGCCCCATCAAGGATCTTATGGTAAGGCATAATGATATTGGCACGGTCACTGATTAAAATTTTAGGTTTTTTTCCTCGTTGTATCAACTCATCGATTTCCTGAAGTAAAATCTCTGGGTCGATGACGACACCGTTGCCGATGATTCCTGTTTTTCCCTGAATTACCCCAGAGGGAACCACATGAAGTTTATAGACTTCTTCTCCCACTTTAATCGTATGACCTGCATTATTACCACCCTGGAACCGTACGACATAATCAGTGTTCTTAGAATAATAGTCAACGACCTTTCCTTTTCCTTCATCGCCCCATTGTGTCCCTATCACTAACGTTACTGGCATGAGTATCTCCTCAGCTGGCAATAGAAAACAAATACATAAAGATACTGACTAAGAACCAGGGACGAGGTTTATCTCAATCTCAGGGGGATTTTTCAAATTCCGTTTCACAGTACACAGCCCGGCTGCTTTCACTACTGCGTTTTTATATTTTTCAGGGAACTGCTTTGGGACATGAATGTCGATACGCACGTTATCGATGAGATGCGTCTCTGGGTCCCTCTCAAAACATGCACGCAGTCGTATCGAGTTCGTCGGAATGTTGTTCCTCTGGCAGAAACTGAGCACATAGAACCCGGTACACGTGCCAATAGAAACCAGGAACAAATCAAAGGGCGACGGAGCAGAACCTGACCCACCCTCAGCGACAGGCTGGTCTGTCTGCACACGAAACCCATCATATGTTGCATCGACTTTTTTCCCACCTGAAAATGAAATCTCCATATTCATGAACTACGCTCCTTCTCCATTGCTTTTTATTATGATGTTATTTGCTCGATCATCGGAAGCAGTTGTGCGTCTTTGAGACCCTGCTGCTGAATCGCGCTGCTGGGGCATGCACTAACACACGTCCCGCATCCCTGGCAGAGCCCCTCATTTATCCTTGCATGAATCACTTTTTTGCCATTGATCTCTTCTTCAACCCGTTCGATGGCGTTATAGGGGCACACAGAGATACAAATACCACATCCGCTGCAGAGATTATCGTCCACAAAGGCGACATTTGGCTCGGCTTTCAGAGTCGGTTTACATAGTATTGTTGCGGCACGCGCAGCAGCAGCCTGCGCCTGATAAATGGACTCACTGATAAACTTAGGAACATGGCAGTTACCAGCGACAAAAACCCCACGGGTTGAAAAATCAACCGGACGAAGCTTGACATGTGCTTCAAGGAAGAATCCATCGTCATTCACGGGGACCTTCAATAGCTTTCCGATAACCGAGTTATCAGGGTTCGGTTGTAATCCTGTTGAAAGTATGAGATGGTCCGTAGGGATCTTCAGCAGCTCTGCAAGCATCGGTTCATGGACCTTTACAATCAGATTATTCTTTGCCTCAATCTCTGGTTTCTGCTCAGGGTCGTACTGCAGAAACATTACGCCCTTCTCACGGGCATCCTTGTAAAACTTTTCCTTAAAACCATAGGTCATCAGATCGCGGTATAAGAGAAATACCTCAGCACGTGGGTTCAGCTCCTTGATTTTAAGTGCGTTTTTCACCGCTTGCATACAGCAGATTCTACTACAGTATGGTCGTGTCTCATCCCGACATTCCACGCACTGGATCATGACGAATGTCTCGCCATCGCGGATGTCCTCTTTTTTTAGGACACTGAGGTCTTTTTCTAGCTCCGACTGGGTTAACACCTGAGGATTTTTGTTGTAATAATAGGTGTGTGGTTTGTATTCATCAGCACCAATGGCAACGATGATGATGCCATGGGAAAACGACTCTTCATGAGTCGGAGTCTGAATCGTTGATTCGTAACTCCCTACATAGCCTTTTAATGATTTGACCTGTGAGCTGGTATGTATCTTGATGAGAGGATGATTCATGACCTTCTCGGTCGTCTCTTTGAGCAATCGTTGGATGTCAATACCATCAATGGTATAATACACCTTATGTAAGTATCCACCCAGTTTTGGTTCCTTTTCCACCAGGGCTGTTTCGTAACCCTGATCAGCAAGAGATAAAGCCGCGGTCATCCCGGCAATTCCTCCACCAATCACAAGTGCTTTTTGGAGAACTGGGATCTCTGCTTCCTGGATCGGCTGTAAAAACCGGGTTTTGGCGACGGTCATCGCTATCAGTTGTTTTGCTTTCTCAGTAGCCTTAGCTGGTTCATCCATATGAACCCATGAGCATTGCTCCCGGATGTTCGTCATCTCAAGCAAATAGGGGTTCAGACCCGCGTCTCGCAGACTTTTCTGGAACAAGGGTTCATGTGTCCGAGGAGTACAGGCGGCAACCAAGATACGGTTCAGATCATGTTTCTGTATCGCATCGACAATCTTCTTCTGCGTATCTTCAGAGCAGGTGTACACATTCGTCTCGACAAAGGCGACGTCCGGTAATGATTTCACATAATCCGCGACCGCAGGGATGTCGACGTAACCACCTATATTGATCCCGCAGTTACAAAGGAACACTCCTATTCTGGGTTTCTGGGCTGATACGTTCTTTTCTGTAGGGTACACCTTTTCTTTTACTAATGTTCCTCGTGAATCTTTAAGTAATGCTGCCGCATTGGCAGCAGCAGCAGACGCTTGCATCACTGACTCAGGGATTGCCTGTGGCTCCAGGAAAGAACCGGCGACGAAAATCCCTGGTCTGATTACGACAGGGTCATGAGGACTTGTCCGGGCAAACATAAATTCGTTGGCATCCAAACCAAGGATATCCATTAACTCGTTGCGACGTTCACCAGCACCACATAATCCTACTGACAGGACGACAAGGTTGTATGTCTCTTCTTTAAAGTTACCTGCATCATTCTCATATTTTATAATCAAGTCTTGTGTTTTTGTATCCTCAGTTATCTCTGAGATCCTGGATCGGATGTAACGGAGTCCATGGTCTTTTTTTGCTCTATCTATGTATTTATCAAAATCCTTGCCATAGGAACGGATATCTATGTAAAATACGGTCGGCTCAATATCCGATTCATGCTCTTTAGCGATGATTGCTTCCTTTGCAGTGTACATACAGCACATCGCGGAGCAGTATTCATGGCTGACTGATGCATCACGGGACCCGACACAATGAACCCAGGCTATTCGTGTCGGTTGTTTCTGGTCACTTGGTCGGAGAATCTTGCCCTGCGTAGGCCCTGAGGCGGAAAGGACTCTTTCGAACTCAACGCTGGTCAGCACATTTTTAAATTTCTTGTATCCGAACTCTGGTTTTATCACCGGATCGAAGGGAGGTGAACCTGCAGCGATGATGACCGCACCGACATGAACGCTCAGGTGCTCTGGTTTTTGATCATGGTTAATCGCACCAGACTTGCACTCTTTGACACAGCGCATACAGTCGATACATCCACGGTGCTTCCCGTCGCCTTCCTTATCAATGACATAGGCATTCGGGATTGCTTGTGGAAACGGTTTATAGATTGCCTTGCGTTTCACCAACCCGTATTCAAATGCATTTGGAAGGGAAATGGGGCAGACTTCCTCACAGCTCCCACACGAGGTGCATTTCTCTATGTCGATGTATCTAGGTTTTTTCAGAACCTTAACGGTAAAATTTCCCGCGGTCCCCTCAACACCCTTGACATGAACATTTGTAAGGATCTCTATATTCTGATGACGCGCGCAATCCACCAGCTTCGGGGATAGGATGCACATGGAACAATCATTTGTTGGGAATGTCTTGTCAAGCTGAGCCATAACGCCACCGATGGTCGGTGATTTTTCAAGGACATAGACTTTGTATCCCATGTCGGCCAGATCAAGAGCAGCCTGTACGCCGGCGATGCCACCACCAATGACAGCAACCGCTCCGATAACTTCCGTTTTTTTCGTCATAGTGATTTACTCTTTTTTTGTTCGATGATATCCCTCTTTTATCGCAATGTTCTTAATCGCATTCATGAGCTTTGGGATCTCCACTCCTTGCGGGCACTGGGTGAGACACCGATGGTGAGACGAACAGATCTCAACAAACTTATTTGAGAAGACAGGTTCTTTCATCCCAAGAAGCACGTTCTTTATCACTTTCCTTGGAG
>CAZLDE010000008.1:0-21687 GCA_964558215.1 uncultured Thermoplasmatales archaeon | reverse complement strand
GTACATGAACACCATAACAATGATAAATGCTCCTTTAAAGAAATTGCTAGCAGCATTAATGATTATTCTTTTTTGTTTACCTATTTTATCCCCTGTATCAACGAGTTTGCAAAGTGTTGAATGTGAAACAGATATAATACCTCTTACTACAGATGAACAAGATCTCTATCTTCTCCGTGTCGAGCATTATTTATATGTAAACGCATCAGAAGATGTTGAAGTTTTTCATATCAGATTCTCCCTGCCACCGGATTATGGCTATCAGGTACCCATTCTTATGGAACTTCACAATGATAGCACTCTCTCAGTGATAATACACTATTGTATTGAGGATGACGCGTTACCACCAAATAAAATCATTAATTTTACGTTAGGTCCGATGAATAAATTTGACAGCATCTTGCTCCATTTCTCCTGTTGGGTTTTGGTTAAAAATCATGATTATAAGGATCTCCCACTCTATGTAAAGATCCCCCGGAGATATCAACTACCAGATGAAACCAAGATTTGGCTATCATCAACAAAACAGGTTCAGATTCACAGTCTGTTGATTAATATGAAGGCACGACAGTTACGAGGTTTAAGCGACAACCTTGTTCGATATGCTCACAGAATCTCTCTTTTTATCAAATATCACCGTTATCTTTTCTTTGTAATCGGATTGAACACAGGTCTATTACTTTCTCAGGACGCACGAACAACTTTGTTGTTTAATGGGGAGAATGTAGGTCGATCGCATCTAGCTTGTGCTTTTTTTAGGACACAAAACATTCCTGCGCGAGTACTCCTGGTTAATAACGACCAGGGGTTTTGGACACAGATGCATTATATGACAGAATACTTCTGTCCAGGGTATGGATGGGTACTGCTTGATCCGACTTTCGGGAAAACCCCATATCCAACCTATCATCAAGTGATTAACAGAGTATGCTATCCACAAGATGAACAAGATACAAAAAGAGATTATATTTTTCCTCTTATGAAGGGAGAGGAACGATGGTTATGGATCGATACTGAGGATGTCTCTGTCTATTATGTTGATTGCGTCTATGGTAGCAAAAGCCAGATGTTTACCGAAGCAAAAGTATCAGCAGACGAGGTAGCCACATCATATGCATTTGTCTTAACTCAGATCGTATTCCGTATGTATCAAGGGTTTTTCGGGTTGAATTTGACCCAAGAGAACCAGCAACATTTGGAAAACGCCATGCAATACCAAAAACAAGCGATTCATGAATTACAACAGTTCCTCAACCTTCAAGGATACATCAGTTATCTGAATAAAGCCTATGATGAATATCAAGAAATTGAAATTTAAAAAATAAATTTTTCTAGTATTCCCCAACGAGAAATCCAAATGCATAATACCTTCGTCGTTTCTCGGAAAAAACAGATTTTTTCGTTCGATTAACTTTTATACGATTTTGCTTTTTAATCGGTTTCTTCGTCATATCGAAATCCTCCAATGATTTATTGTCATAAAGTATATATATAAACATGCGGTGGTAGAATGTCAAAATGAAAATTGACGAGTTATCATTACATTTATTAGCCTCTCAAAGTATTGACGTCCTCATGCCAGACAAACAACAGAAAAAAAAGAAAAGACCATTATGGTCCTACTTTTTTCCACTTATTCCATCGATGTTTTTTATTATCGGACTTATCCCCGTTATCATTGTTTTTTTTGTTCTTTATCGTTATTTTCATTTTTTTGGATTTGAAACGTATTGGCATTTCTTATTATTACCTTTTATTTTATACTTTGGAGCAATCCTTTTATTCCTCTCCGAGCTTTATATCACAGGCGGTATAATAAGACTTCTTCATATCACCTATCAACCTGGTGTCCATGAGTATTCATTCCGAAATAAAAACACTGCGAAATGGACCTTGATTTGCGTTCTGTATACACCCTTTCGAAAATTCCTTGAGATATTTCCACTCGGCAGAATAAAACAACATCACCTGAAACTCCTTGGGATGAAAATCGGAAAAAATTCACTTGTCGGAGGCGTGATAAAAGACCCTTGCCTCACGGAATTCGGAAGTAATGTAACGATGGGAGAATATGCGGTAATCTATAGTCATATCCATAATATGCAACATGAGACAATTTTCATGGAAAAGGTAAAAGTTGGAAACAACTGCGTGATTGGTGCTGGGGCAATCATCATGCCCGGTGCAACCATTGAAGATGATGTGATTGTGGCAGCAGGTGCACTTGTCACAAAAGGTCAAGTGCTATCCAACGGAAAGACATATGGAGGAATCCCTGCAAAAGAAATACCGAAAAAAACCCCTGTGTGAAAATTTAAATAGATGAACTGATTATATTAGTTAAAAGAAATTAGGGGGATTATATGAAAAAAACAATCATCATTACAATTGCGGTGATTCTTTTTATTTCGCCGTTTGTAGCAGCAACAACAAATATCGATACAGAAAAAACGCAATCTAAAACAGCCATAAGAAGCAATACTTCTGACTTCACACATACGGTTTTTATTGAAGAAGGGACAACAAGCTGGTGCCCCAGCTGCCCTAATGCTGCGGAAGCACTCTATTCATTATACAATAGTGGCGAATATGCTTTCTATTTTGTCGCGTTAGTAATCGATAAAAATCCTATCGCCCAAAACCGTTTTTGGGGCCATTATCGTGGAACAGCAATCCCTACCGTTTTTTTCGATGGCGGGTTTAATCAAAACGTAGGTTCCGGATCGACTCCGCAACAAACCGAACTTCTCTACAAACCATTAATTGAGGCAGCAGGTGAGAGAGCCGTAAATCCATTAGAACTGACCACAAATGTAACCGGCAATGGAAATGCAAAGTTGGATATAACAGTCACAGTGAAAAATACAGGTTCAAAGCCATACCTTGGATTTGTCAGGTCATATGTCGCAGAAATAACATCACGATGGAAAAACAATGATAATGATCCCTATCATTTTGGTTTTCTTGACTATGCAATAAAAAAAGTCGTTTTCCTCACGCCACAGAAATCACGTACCTATACAATGACATGGGATGGCGCAGCAAATCATGGAAACCTAACCTTCCCAGATATAACAGACGATAATATCATGGTCATAACAACAGTTGCCCACTGGATTCCGCATATTGTAGAAAAAGTTGAATATATTGGTACTCATCTTGCGTTCTACGTTGACCAAACAGCTGCAGCAACAGTAGAATAATATCCAACTAACACTTCTATTCGATTCATATGCCGTGTTTCGAGACAGACTTGTGCATATATTTATAAAACACCTTCATTTTTTCACATACTACCAGGCAGACAATCTTAGGTGACCGAATGAATCTAGACCGTTATAGAAGACAGATACTTGTAAAAGAGATAGGAAAGAAAGGTCAAGAGATCCTCTCAGAAAAACATGCTATTATCATCGGCGGGGGTGGCCTTGGTAGTAATAGTGCAAATTTGATGGTTCGAATGGGTGTTGGTAGTGTTGATATCATCGATTTTGACATAGTTGACATTACTAATTTGCATAGGACCTCGGTATTCTCAGAAAGTGATATTGGAAAATCGAAAGCATTAACTCTCCAACATAAACTTGAAGAGATTAACATTAATGTCCGTGTGAAAGGAATTAACCAGAAAGTTGCTATAGATAACATCGAATACCTGGTTCATGATGCTGACATTATTATTGATGGAACGGATAGTGTTCAGCTTCGTTTACTTATCAATCAAGTATCACTAAATCATAACCTCCCCTGGGTATATGCAGGAGTCAATGGAACCATTGGAATGATCATGGGGATCCTTCCAAATAAAACACCATGTTTTCAATGCATCACCCAGAATATTGCGGATTCAAAATCTATGGAAATACCGGTGCTTGGAACGCTGCCAGCTACGATTGCCACCATCCAATGTAATGAGGCAATAAAAATGCTTCTTGGGATACAACCGAAAGGATTGCTCATCTACGATGTATGGAATCAAACTTTTGAAACCATCGATATCCAGAGAAATCCTGACTGCCCAACTTGTTCAACGAAAACAATTAATTGAAAAAGGAAAAACTATGAAAATCATCGTAAGACTAATTGGCCGATATAAAGACATTACCGGTAAAGAAAGTATAGAATTTGATATCACAGATGATACAACCATCAGAGATATTATTAACACATTTGTGACAAAATATCCGGTTTTTGAAAAAGATAAAAGTCGTATGATGGTGATAAAAAACAACATGTATACCTCCTATGACACCACTGTTTGTACGGAAGATGAGATTGCTTTATCTCCCCCTGTGGTTTCTGGTGGCTAGATAAAATGAAAAGAACGTATGCAACTATCTGGTTTTTCCTTCTATTAATTCTTCTCAGCTCGGCTGTTGTTGTCGCGGAAAAACAGGTTATCGTCGATTTTTACTATTCTGAAACATGTGGCTCCTGCAGACCGGCTATTGCAGTCATGGACAATGTGACATCTCATTACGAGAGAAATTATTCAGGAAAAGTAATTATCAACAAAAAAGACGTTGGTGCAAATGCAACCAATCGAGATGAGATGCGAACAAGGAAACTATCGTATCCCTCTGTCATCATCAACAATGAAACCAGAATCCCCAAAGCGAATATAACGTTCACTGATGTGACGGAAAGAATCGATGAGTACATCACAAATCTTAAGATAAGGAAGACATATGATGAAAATATCATAAATATCCCGTTGATCGGGACTGTGAATCTGACCACCTTGTCTCTCCCGTTATTAACAGTTGTGCTTGCAGGATTGGATAGTTTTAATCCTTGTTCCTTTTTTATACTGATTTTCCTTCTGAATTTACTTGTCTATCTCCAGTCTCGAAAAAGAATGCTGCTTGTTGGTGGTATCTTTATCTTTTTTTCAGGATTATTCTATTTTCTCTTCATGTTTGTGATGTTCAACACCTTATTGTTTACTGCATCATTTGTAAGTTTCTTCTCTGTTGTTGTCGGACTGGTTGCCATAAGTATCGGCTTGTTTAACATGAAGGATTTCTTCTCATTCAAAAAAGGACCAAGTCTCAGTATCTCTGAAGAAAAACGATCACTCATCTTTCAAAGGATACGGAAACTTATCAAATCACCCTCCCTTGTAGCTATGCTTGGTGCGACAGTCTTCTTGGCGATAAGTGTGAATTTTTATGAACTGCTCTGCACCCTAGGCTTTCCCCTCATCTATACAACACGATTGACAAGCGTTGAAGTCCCAATCATAGAATATTATCTCTACATTTTTAGTTACAACATCATTTATGTCATTCCACTAATCATCATTCTTGTGATCTTCAGCTTCACACTCGGAAAGATGAAACTGACTGAGTGGCAAATACAGAGATTGAAATTATTTTCAGGCATTCTTATCTTTTCTTTTGGGTTGTTATTCATTGTTGATTATATGTTACTTGAAAATATTCTTACTTCGATTAGCTTACCAATACTTAGTTTCCTACTGACATTATGTATATCATCTCTATGGAAAAAATATAAAAATAAACAAGAAAGCATACGAGAAAAAAACTCTGAATAACCGAAAAACAAATTTTGATAATTTATTTCCTGGATAAAACCTGTTGTATTTCTTTTTTTAATGATTTTGTAAGTTCTGGGAGTCGTTTCTTCAGTTGCATAGACAAACCCATCCCAAACGAAAGGTCATATGGTTGAACACCAAACACATACAGTCTATGAGGAAGTTCATTAAGCTGTTTTGAAAGCGCAAGGACGTTGATGAAATCTGATTCATGTGTCGATAGACGAATCGGTGTTTTTTTTTGTTGTATCTCCTCAAGGGTAAATAGACGAGTTTCACCAGGTTTACCTTTGAAATCCACAGCATCAATAAGGACAACAACATCAAAACGGGAAAGCAGATGAAGTAGATTCATCCCCCCTGTGCCTGCGTCAATCAGTTCTGCTTCTTTGTAAGATATATCTTTTTCGCTTTGCAAAAAACCAAGTAATTCAATACCTATGCCATCATCATGGCGCAGGGGATTGCCCAATCCGATAATCCCAATATGGTTCATACGAAAGATAAATCAGAGAAAGGTAACGTCAAGATAATGAGTTGAACATGAGATACAAGGGTCGTATGCACGTACCAACATCTCTAGTAACAACTCAATTTCTTTTGGGTTTTTATCAAGTATCTGTGGAACGAGTTTCTCCATATCTTTCTGAATGTTGGCATGGTTCTGGTTTGTTGGAATGATACAGTTGGCTTTCGTGCAATACCCTTTTGAGTTCAGCGTGTAATCATGGACAAGGATGCCTCTTGGTACTTCGACGATCCCGACACCTCTACCTGATTTAACCTCTGGTTTTACTGGTTTTTCGGATTTCAATTTCTGATTCAGGAGAGAGTCGATGAGATACAAAGAATCCTGAATGTTGTGGGAAAACTCAACGAGCTGAGCAATCGTGTTCATGTAGGGGTTGTACGAAGGTGCCCGCAAGCCAAACATATGAGCGATTTCTCGAGCAACAGGATAGAGTTGATTGCTATTGAGATTGAACCGAGCCAATGCTCCAACCATGTACGACTCCCGTGCGTGCTTAGCATATTTTGCAGTTGATTGAGGAACAACATATTCTTGCATAATCTCCTTATAGTTGCGATACGAAGGATGCCGCCCTGTGTCGGTTGATGCAATAATACCATCATAGAGTGCATATTCTGAATCCGTGGTGAGACCGATGTATTCGGTCTCCCTGGAAAAAGACGGGAGTTTTTCTGAGACGCCATGGATGATACTTGCAAGTTGATGCGTAAGGTCCTGGCCTTCGGTTAATCTCTTTTTCAAATCTAAAAGTTCTTTCTCAGTCGGAATAGCTGAAAAACCACCAACAACCAAACGGATGGGATGTATCGTACGACCACAGATGAGGTCGGACATCTCGTTTGCGAGTCGATGTAATTTCACTATCGTCAGGACGGTATCGGTATGTTTTCCAACTAATGGAAACACGCTGCCGGCTCCAAACAAATCCGGCGCCACAAGATAGCCGATATGCAGGATATGGCTCTGCATATTCTCGGCGTTAATCGCAAGACGACGTAATTGTGCTGTCTGTTTTGTGATGCTTACTCCCAACGCATCTTCCGTGGCCTTTAAGGATGCAAGGGAATGGCCAATGGAACAAATCCCACATATCCTAGATGTAATCGGGCGCAGCTCATTGTAATGTTGTCCCCGCAACATCGCCTCGAAAAATCGAGGAGCTTCGACGACGCTCCATTGGAGTTTCTCGATCCTGCCGTTTTTCACATCAAGGGTGATATTGCCATGTCCCTCGACACGAGTGAGATGCTCGACATGAACTGAAAAATCTTTACTCATCGTAACTACACTCCTTCCTTCCGTAATTATACATTGTACAACGCCGCCGGACATCCTCATAAGTAAGATTATATCGCTCAAGAACTTCTTTGACACATTCGGTCTCTGCTTTTTTAATAAGACCTCGACATCCCTCACAGGGGCTATTATTGGTTGGACAAATGGCTTTACACCCAGCTCTCGTGATTGGCCCAAGGCAAAAATTACCTAGTTCAAATTGACAGATGTTTTCTTTCTTCTTACATTCAACACACACAGGATAACGAGGAATCTCGGGTTTTTTTCCAAGAGCTATCGCAGTGATGACTGATTTGAATTCATCACGGTCAATCGGGCAGCCATGGATATAATAGTCAACTGGCACAACCTCGTTAAGCGCCTTGGTCAGGAAGACATCAAACAGCTTGTTCCCCTTGAGATCTGCGTCACCATAAACTTCCTTTTTTACGTCCTCAGGCATCCATTGGTTCCGAATCTTGTTCACACCACCAATCGTAGCACATGCCCCAAGGGCGATGAGGATTTTTGCATGAGTTCGTATCTTCCGTAAACGCTCCTCATCAATTGGTCTCATGATAGAACCTTCGACGATAGCTATATCGTAATCATCAGAATGTTCCTTCATCACCTCTCGGAATGAGACGACATCAACAAAGGAGATAAGGTCAAGGATCTCTTCTTCGAGGTTGGCGATCTGCAATTCACAACCCTCGCAATCAGCGAAATCAAAGACCGCAACTCGTGGTTTTGTTTTCATTCAAACGCCTCCGGTAACTCTTTGAGTTGTCCGTAATTGAAAACCGGACCTTCTTTGCATACATAAACCCCGTTAATCTGACAGTGCCCGCATTTAGCGACTCCGCATTTCATTCGCCGTTCAAGAGACACATAAATATTTTCATCTGGGATTCCGAGAGTCTGTAGACATTTAATGACGAATTTATACATCACTGGCGGTCCGATGACAACGGCGATGGTGTTTTTTGAGTCGAGTTTATCTGCTTGGATTTTTGGGAACAATGTTGTAATCAGACCTGTACATCCACCCCAGCATTCACTTGGGTCACATCGATCAACGGTTAGTTCGCATTGGACGTTTGGTACTTTTTTCCATTTGTCAACATCATCCATGAAGGTGATTTCCTTTGGACGTTTTGCTCCATAAAGGATGATGACCTCCTTGAATTTCTCTCTCTGACGTGGGTCAAGGACATGGTTGATCAGCGAACGCATCGGAACCATGCCAGTTCCACCGGAGGTGAAAAGCAATGTTTTGCCTTCGAATGAGGCAACATCAAACCCGTTTCCCAAAGGTCCTCGAACCCCTACTTTATCTCCAGGTTTCATCAAGCATAATTTTTTTGTTACATTGCCAACCTGACGAACCATGATCTCAAAAGCAGGGTTATCTCCGGGTGGAGAGGAGATACCGAACGGTGCTTCCCCAAATCCGAATACGGAGATTTCGACAAATTGCCCTGGTTTGTGACCTAGCGGTTTTTTATCGTCCAGTTCGATTTCAAAAAAGCTATCTGTTTCATTAAACTGAGTTATTTTCTTTATGGTCGCACTGCGTGGGACATGAATGATCCCTTTTTCCAAAACATCTGTTTCGCCTCTTATGAAATATCGCCCTGTATTCTTACTTGAGGAGAAATGAGCAAGTTCGTTGATGAGGTTACAGGGATCAGCGATATCTGGTAAACAAGCACTCCCACATCGGCCGCATCCTACACAGGCGACAAATCCATATCGCTCCGGCAGGTAGTTTCCTTTTCTGAAGAACCGATGTCGATACCGTTCTTTTATGTCCTCTCTGAAGACTTCACCACTTCCGACCTTTGTGAATTCTTTAAGCATGCATCCATCCCAGGTCCGAACCCGGGTACCGTCCTTGAGGTTCAGTGATACGTCATCTTTCACATCATAACAAAAACAGGTTGGACAAACCATGGTGCATGAGCTGCATTCCAAACAGACATCTGCATGTTCTTCCCATATTGCGTGTTGATAATTTGCGACAAGAAGGGCGGACCAGTCTTTTTTATCGACTTTCACATTTTGTTTGTATTTTTTTAGTACTGTCTGACGGATTTTTTCAACCTTTTTTAGATCCGCAGGCGAAGCATCCTTCACCGTTGCATATTTTTTCAATAGTTTTGTTCCTTTTTCAGAGCCGATGGTCACTGCATATGACGTTCCTATATCGGTAAGGAGCAAATCAAAACCGGTATCGGTGACGTTTGTTTTCATGCTACCTGCAAAAGACCGCTCAGAAACATTTTGAATATCGGTTCCAATGATGACGGTGTTTTCTCGACGTTTCTTATAGAAGGTGTCTTGTTGTTCGTCCAGGTAATGATGATCTGTTTGTTCTAATGCGATGATATCATAGGGATGTACTCCGATGATGATGCGTTGTGTGTCATCAGAGGCTGGTTTTGCTTCAAAGGGTTTTTCTAATGAAAATTTCAATAACTGTTCATATTGTGGGAGGAAATATTTCTTCGGAGGAAGAATGGTGACATCGTAGTGTAATTGTAATTGATCTGCTGAGGATAACGTATCAAAGACATAGCGTTTTCCTTTTGCTATAACCCCAACCACCTCATACATCCCGTCTTTTATCAAAGAGTTTACAAATGATGAAAAATCTTTTTTAGATATTGTTTTTACAACTTGTTTCATCTCAGACACCTTTTTCGTCTAATGAGATAACTTTCTGATAACCAGATAACCCCGGGGAGGGTGAATGGATATTCTGATTTAAGTTTTTTGATTTCTTAAAAAACTCCTTTTAAAGATAGTCATTCTGGTCCTTCAGGGATATAGCCGTGTTTCATCAGAGTCTGTGTGATATCCCTGGATTTTTTTATGATTGACAATGCATGTTCATAGAGCTGTTGACGAGATGGTTTGAGCCGAGCAATCCCCTGGGCTATTGCTTTCATACCCACAGCCACAGCTTCTCGAGGGAAGACCTCCCAAGAGTCCATGCTGGGTACTATAGAAGTATCACTAAGTCCTGCGTCCTCTGCTGTTTTTGCTAGCTCATGGGCAGCTGCGATGCACATTTCATCGGTGATGGTCTCAGCACGGACATCAAGAGTTCCCCGGAATATCCCTGGGAAACCTAACGAGTTGTTGATCTGGTTGGGAAAATCCGACCGGCCGGTTGCGATGATACGGGCTCCTGCTTCTTCTGCTTCCCATGGCCAAATCTCTGGTATCGGGTTTGCAGTGGCAAAAACTATCGAGTCCTGTGCCATGGAGGCGACCCATTCTTTTTTTATTGTTCCTGGGCCTGATTTGCTTGCAGCGATACAAATATCGGAATCTCTGAGGGCGTCAGCAATGCCACCGGTTCGACCTTCAGCATTAGATTTTAAACACATCGCCCATTTTTCAGGGTTACTCTCTTTTCCTTGTTCCAGATCGTCTCGAGAGGTATGCAGAATGCCTTTGCTGTCTGCCATGATGATGTTTTTTTGTTGCACTCCTGCTGCGATAAGCACGCGTGCGATAGCGATGTTTGCTGCGCCTGCACCGACCATGCTGACAAGAGCACTGTCAAGTGGTTTTCCGACGATTTTTAAAGCATTGATCGTTCCTGCGGTGACAATGGTTGCTGTGCCTTGCTGATCATCATGCCACACAGGGATATCCATTTCTTTTCTCAATCGATTGAGGATGTAGAAACATTTTGGTTTTTCTATATCCTCAAGATTGATACCACCGAAACTTGGTTTGAGCCATTTCACGGTCTGTATGATTTCATCAGGGTTTTTAGTGTCAAGACAGATTGGATATGCATCGACGCCACCGAGGTATTTAAAGAGGAGGGATTTTCCTTCCATGACCGGGAGTCCTGCCTCGGGTCCGATGTCTCCAAGTCCAAGAACTCGTGTCCCATCGCTGACGACCGCGACCGTATTCCACTTATTCGTGTAATCAAAAACTTTCAGTGGATGCTTTTGAATCTCTTTGCAAGGTTCTGCGACACCAGGGGTGTACCAGATAGCAAAATCATTGAAGTCTCTTATCTGACATTTTGGTAATACCTCTATCTTTCCGTGATAGAAGGGATGTAATCTCATAGCGTCTTTCGCTGGTTTGTTTGCTTTTTCAAGCAGTTGTTTTTCGTTGATTTGTTTCATAATAAGTTCCCACGTTGGGGATATTGTATTTTACTATATTAATTCGCATGATGTGTGTTGTTGAAAAAAAAAGAGAAATTATTGATAGTTTTAAATATAGTAGTCGGATAAACCTTCTGCAGAGAAGTCGGAAAAGTATATATAGTTAACGATTGTTAATTTAATAAGTAGAGAGAGCCTGAAATGAGCATTATCGACTTGACTTCTATGGGGGAGCCGCAGTCGGATCAACGCAAAGAACTCAACGACCGACTCGCAAAACTCCAAGACGAAATATCAGACTATTGTTTCCAATGCGCGAGATGCACCTCTGGTTGCGAAGCACATAAACTCCTTGAACTAGAGCCACATAAAATCGTCGCATTATTAAAACGAGGGTTACTCAACGAACTTCTCAACTCCGATGTCATCTGGACCTGTATGAGCTGCATGAAATGCAGGGAACGCTGCCCCCAACGCGTCGCCCCTGTCGATATTTTATTTGCTTTAAAGAACATGGCCGTCGCAAGTGGGAAACAAATCCCTGGTAAATATACCGGCATGCTCCAGTCAATCCTCTCGATTGGACTTATCCAGGACATCCAGCAAACAACAACCCGTGGTAATAAAACAGTGAAACGAGACGAGCTTGGACTCCCCCCGCTTTCCAAACCAGTCGATGTTGCCAAGTTTCAAGCAGGGATTATGAAAATTGCGATGGAAAAGGTATAATGACGATGAAAAAGAAATACGCATTGTATCCTGGTTGTTTGATGCCAACCGAACAATACGCCTACGAGGTTTCAATCAGAGAAACTCTGCCGATACTCGGCATTGACCTCGTCGACGTTGAAGGGTTTTCCTGTTGCGGAGAACCTATGAAAAGTGTGAATCAATTTCTCACTTTGTATCTCTCCACACGAAATCTTGCGATTGCTGAGAAACATCATCTAGACCTATTCGTCCCATGTGCGATGTGTCATCTGGCACTTTCAGAATGTCACCATGTTCTTGAGAAGAATCCAGCAATGAAAGAACGGATCAACAGTCAACTAGCCGCTGAGGACTTACAATATACAGGGAAAAGCCAGATTGTTCACACCGTTGATTTATTACATGATCAAATCGGGATTGAAAAGTTAAAGGAACATGTCAAGAAACCATTAACCGGTCTGAAAATAGCTGCTCATTATGGTTGTCACCTGATCCGCCCCAGTGAGATCGGTCGTCCGGATGACTCAGAAAATCCACAGAAGATAGAATCAATCCTTAAAGCCATCGGTGCCGAACCAGTCAACTACCCCCAGAAACTTGATTGTTGTGGAGCACCATTACTTGCCAATCTCCCAGAGTCTGCACTGACAAAAACAGGTCAGAAGCTCCAGGCAATACAGGAACAAGGAATCCAAGCATTGGTGGATGTCTGTCCCTGGTGCCATAAGATGTTCGACAGCAGACAAACCAAGGCGGGAGAAACCGTAGCAACAAAACTTGATGTCCCCGTACTCTACCTCACACAATTACTGGGAATGGCTTTTGGATTGTCTGCGGAGAAACTTGGCTTAGAACTCAATCTCAGCCCTGTCGAAAAACTCCAGCAGGAGGCTACAGGGTAATGCGTCGCATCGGTGTTTTTGTCTGCCATTGCGGGATAAATATCGCACAGAACGTTGATGTCAAAGCACTCGCCCAGTACGCAAGCAATCTTAACGGTGTCGTTGTCGCAAAAGAATACAAATATATGTGCTCAGACGTAGGAGCAAGCCTAATTAAAGATAGCATCAAAGAGTACAAACTCGACGGCGTTGTCATTGCGTCCTGCTCACCTCGCATGCATGAACACACCTTCAGAAGGGTTGCAAATGACGGTGGGGTGAACCCCTATCGAGTCGAGATATCCAATATTCGCGAACAATGCTCCTGGGCTCATACAGATAAAGCACAAGCCACAGAAAAAGCAAAATACCTGGTTCGCAGCGCAGTGTCAAAAGCACTCTCCCTTGAACCACTGAAACCATCTAAACTCAAGGTGGTACCGAAGGCTCTGGTAATCGGAGGTGGTATCGCAGGTATCCAAGCCTCCCTTGACCTGGCAAATGACGGTTTCAAGGTCTCTTTGGTAGAGCGAGATCCAAGCATCGGTGGCCATATGGCTCAGCTTGACAAGACCTTTCCCACACTGGATTGTTCCTCCTGCATCCTCACCCCTAAGATGATGGAAGTAGCAAACCATGAGAACATCGAACTATTCAGTTATTCAGAGGTCGCCAGCGTCGATGGCAGCATCGGGAATTACACCGTGAAAATAAAAAAGAAACCACGCTACATCGATATCGATAAATGCACTGGCTGTGGTGATTGTGCTAGCGCCTGTCGCCTCAAAGACAGAATCACCAGTGAATTTAACCAAGGGATGGGAAAACGTGGTGCTTCCTACATGCCATTCCCACAGGCAGTTCCCCTGAAATATGTCATCGATGACAAGAAATGCTTGTTCCTGACCAAAGGGAAATGCGGTGATGAACCGCTCTGCAAGAAAGCCTGTGCTCAAGAGGCAATTGATTTTAATCAGAAGGAAGAAATCGTCGAACGCAAGGTCGGTGCCATCATCGTTGCCACAGGTTATGACCTCATGGACCCTACGTCGGTGTACGAATATGGGTATAACCAGTCTCCTGATATAATCACCACGTTAGAAATGGAACGATTGATCAGCTCCTCAGGTCCAACCAAAGGAGAGATCCTGCGTCCTTCCAATCAACAGAAACCAAAAAGCGTCACATTTATCCTCTGCGTTGGCTCCAGAGACGAGACCCAATGCACCTGGTGCTGTCGCATCGGATGTATGACTGCATTAAAACAAATCTACCTCCTCCGAGAAAAACTCGGGGAGGATGTCGAAATCAACCTCTGCTACCACGACCTGCGCTCCTATGGAAAAGGCTATGAAGAATTCTACCGCAAAGTTCGAGGTCTTCATACAAACATGTTCCGTGGTCGCCCCTCTGAAGTACGCACTATGAGCGACACATTAAAAATCGATATTTTTGACACCACCACAAATAAACTGTTCGAAATAAAAACAGACATGGTAGTCCTTGTTCCTGCCATAATGCCACGAAACGATGCCACAGAGTTCGCCCGCCTCCTTCATTTAACATTAAGCGGGGATGGATTCTTCCTAGAGGCACACCCCAAACTTCGTCCTGTGGATACCTTCGTCAACGGCATCTTTATCGCTGGATGTTGCCAAGCACCAAAAGACATCCAGGACACCGTATCCCAGGCAAGTGCTGCAGCATCGCGAGCAGCAACCATTCTCTCGCAGGATGAACTGGAGATAGACCCACTCGTTGCGATGGTTGATGAGGACGCCTGCACCGGGTGTGGAATCTGTATAGAGGTCTGCCCTTATGAGGCACGGACTCTTAATGAACGTAAAAGGATTGCGGAGGTCAATGAAGCTTTATGCGCAGGGTGCGGGGGATGCATCGCCGCTTGCCCAAGTAACGCGTCTATTCATAAGAACTTCACAAAAAAACAACTCCTCAACATGGTTGACGACATCATGTAAATGTAACGATTATGACAAAAGAAAATAAACAACAGACCACTGCTGCACATAAACAAGGATCAGTCCTAGTCATCGGTGGCGGTATCTCGGGGATCCAATCGTCTCTTGACTTAGCGGATGCAGGATTCAAAGTTTATCTCGTCGACCGTGGTCTTTCTATCGGCGGGACCATGACACAGCTGGATAAAACATTCCCAACAAATGATTGTGCCATGTGTATCCTTTCCCCTAAACTCGTCTACACTGGACGACATGAAAACATAAATATCATCACAAACGCAGAGGTTACCGATGTCGAAGGAGAGGTAGGAAACTTCCGTGTCACACTCAAGAAATACCCCCGTTACGTCGACCTCACAAAATGCAATGGATGCGGTGATTGTGTAGAACACTGCCCGGTTTCTATGCGATCTGAATTCGATGAGGGACTTGCGACACACAAAGCCATCTATCAACCGTTCCCACAAGCGATTCCAAATATCTTCGCGATAAGAAAAAATGAAGGCACCTCACCCTGTAGAATCTCTTGCCCAGCTGGATTAAACGCCCATGGGTTCGTCGCGTTAGCAGCCCAAGAGAAATTCGCAGAAGCCTTTGAACTTATCAAAGAAACCATCCCCTTCCCAGGATCATTGGGCCGAATATGCTATCATCCCTGTGAAACAGATTGCAACAGGAAAGATATCGATGAACCAGTCTCCATTTGTCGCATCAGACGATTCATTGCCGATTACATCTATGACCACCCTGAAACCCTTGCCGAATATCAAAAAATAAAAACAGAAAAACAACAAAACAAAGAAATCAGTCAAACAAAGAGAGGAAACAACCAAAAAGTCGCAATCATCGGAGCAGGACCCACGGGAATAACCGCTGCATACGACCTCTCCCGCAATAGTTACAAACCAGTAATCTTCGAGGCAGAGAAATTCAGCGGAGGCATGCTGCATTACGGGGTACCTGACTATCGACTCCCAAAAGAGTATCTCCATAAAGAAATCGATCCTCTCTGTGAACAAGAACAAATCGAACTGAAGAACAATCAGAAACTTGGGAGAGATTTCACGCTGTCAGATCTCAAGAAACAAGGGTTCAAAGCTATCCTTGTTGCAATTGGTGCTCATAAGACACGTGCTGCGGGTATTGAATGCTGTACTGGAACCGATACCTGTATTTTGGAAGGTGTCGAGTATCTCAAACAGCTCAACAGGAACATGATCGCACCGGAATATTTCAAGGGAAAAACCATTTTGGTCATCGGCGGTGGAAACGTCGCGATGGATTCCGCACGCACCGCACGACGTCTCGGGGGAAACGTAACCGTCTTGTATCGACGATCTCCAAAAGAGATGCCAGCACATAAAGAGGAACTCCAACAAGCAGAAGAGGAAGGAGTTGCCTTTAGCTTTTTAACCGCCCCAACGAAACTGCATAAAAACGAGAAACACACCTGTCTCCAATGTGTGAAAATGGAGCTAGGCGAACCAGATGCATCAGGGAGACGACGACCGGTTATTGTGCCTAATTCCGATTATGATGTCCCCTGCGACTACGTCATCTTTGCGATAGGCCAGGAACTGGATATTGCATTGATGGAAGAAAACAATATCGCTCTTTCCCCCTCGGGTTTTATCCAAGTTGATCCTATCACATTACAAACAACCCAAGAGGGAGTTTTTGCTGGTGGCGATGCAGTCTCAGGTCCTGCGTCTGCTGTCGAGGCGATTGCCGCAGGTCACCGTGCCGCAGAGTCAATCGATCGATATCTTAACAATGAAAATCTAAGCGCAGGGAGAGAAAATAAAGAGCCAGTAAAAGCTGAGATTCCAAAAGAAACCCTCAGAATCCCACAGGAGAGGGAACAACCATCTTTACTACCCCTTGATGAACGGGTAAAGACATTCACCGAAGTCGACCAAGGTTTCACCAGAGAACAGGTTATCCGTGAAGCACAACGATGCCTGAATTGCGCAGGATGCTGTGATTGCCAACAATGTGTCCTTTACTGCGGGCCTAACGCCATTGACCATCAGATGAAGGAAACAACAGAGATCATCGACGTCGGCGCGGTGATCGTTTCTCCAGGTTTTGCAGAGTACACCCCCCCAAAAGCAGATAGTTACGGTTATCAGGTGTTTCCGAACGTTCTGACCAGCATCGAATTCGAACGAATGCTTTCCGCTTCAGGACCCTATAAAGGCCATATCAAACGAATCTCCGATGGGAAGCCATTAAAAAAAATCGCATGGCTCCAATGCATCGGCTCACGTGACGAAAGCTGCGACAGGAAATACTGCTCCTCCGTCTGCTGCATGTACGCAACCAAGGAAGCAGTCATCGCAAAGGAGCACGAACCCGGGGTAAACACCCATATCTATTACATGGATATGCGGTCGTTCGGCAAGGATTTTGATAAGTATTTTGAACGAGCACAAAACGAGTATGGCGTAGTGTATCGACGATGTCGAATCTCAAAGATAGAACAGGATCGCAAGACAAAACAGCTGACGATACGCTATGTCGATGAGAAAGGGGTCCTGCAAAGCGAGACCTACGACATGGTGGTGCTCTCTGTTGGATTACAACCCTGCGCATCTCTCGGTCATCTCAGTAAGGCATTGGAGATCAATCTGAACGAATATGGGTTTGTCGAAACAGAGACATTTAACCCCATCTCCACCTCACGTGAAGGCATCTATGCATCCGGAACCGTTACAGAACCAAAGGACATCCCTGAGAGCGTGACCCAGGCGTCCGCAGCTGCCGCAGAAGCGGCAAAGACTCTCGCTGAAGCGCGGGGGACCGAGGTTGTCGAGAAGACATATCCTGTTGAACGCGATGTAAAAGCAGAGTTTCCCCGGATCGGTGTTTTTGTCTGCCATTGCGGAATCAACATCGCAGGCGTCGTTGATGTGAAAAAAGTTGTTGAAGTTTCAAAGACACTTCCCTCGGTGGTCTACTCAGATGATACCTTGTTTACGTGTTCCCAGGATTCACAGGAAAAAATAAAGGAAAAGATTAAGGAATTCAATCTCAACCGGGTTGTGATTGCCTCCTGCACCCCCCGGACCCATGAGCCATTATTCCAGGATACGCTTCGTCAGGCTGGGTTGAATCCCCATCTGTTTGAGATGGCAAACCTACGTGACCAGAACTCATGGGTCCATAAAAGCGCTCCAGTCAGTGCCACAGAAAAAGCAATCGATGCGGTGAGAATGGCAGTTGCGAAATCTTCTGATTTATACCCCGTTCGTCATATGCAAATACCTGTCCTTTCCAGCGCCCTGGTGATCGGTGGTGGTATCGCAGGGATGACCGCAGCACTTTCCATCGCAAACCAAGGATATGACGTTTATCTTATTGAGAAGGAATCAGAACTCGGTGGTCATCTCAAGGAAATCTACCTTGGAGCACACGGGGAGAAACCCCAGGATCTCCTGAAACGAACCATTGAACAAGTCACTAGCCATCCTCAAATACAGGTCTTTACCAAAACGACGGTCGGACAGATCTCCGGATATGTCGGTAACTTTTCCACAACATTACAGAAGGAGAAAAAGGAGAAGGCACCAACCATTGTCCAACATGGTGTCATCATCGTCGCAACCGGGGGTGTTCCTTATGAGCCAAAGGAATATCACTATAAGAAGCATGATGACGTGCTGACACAGACACAGTTCGAAAAAGACATTTTCTCTGAAAAACCATATCTCAAAGACTTACAGGAAGTCGTAATGATTCAATGTGTCGGTTCAAGAAACGATGATCACCCGTACTGCAGCAGGGTGTGCTGTTCAGAGGCATTGAAGAATGCGTTGCGTTTCAAGGAGTTGAACTCGGATGCTGCAGTTTATGTCCTGTATCGTGATATCAGGACATACGGGTTCAGGGAGGATATCCTCTACCAGAAAGCTCGGAAGAAAGGAATTCTTTTCATACGATACGATGAGAAAGAGGAACCGAAAGTCACAGTTAACGAGGGGAAACTGCTGATAAAAACAAAAGACCCGATCCTGAACCAAGAAGTCTTGTTACATCCTGATAAATTGGTTTTAAGTGTCGGTATTGTCCCACAAGACAATAAACCACTTGCACAAATCCTTAAGGTTCCTTTAAACGAAGATGAGTTTTATGCAGAAGCGCATGTGAAACTTCGCCCGATTGATTTCTCTGCAGACGGTATATTTCTCTGTGGATTAGCGCATTCTCCCCGGTTCATCGAAGAATCAATCGTGCAGGCAAAAGCCACTGGTGCACGGGCAGCAACGATTCTTTCAAAAAAATACCTTGAGACGATCGGAAACATCGCCAAAGTGGTTTCAAGGAATTGCGTAGGATGCCAGCTCTGTATCCAGGCTTGCCCCTATGACGCAATCAGTTACGATGAGGAAAAGAAAATCGTAGTGGTCAATGAAATCCTCTGCCAAGGGTGCGGCGCGTGCTCTGTGGTCTGTCCAAGTGGTACGTCACAACAGAACACGTTTACAAAACGTCAGATTATCTCTATGATTGATGCGTGTTTGGAGTAGGAAAAGATGAATGAAGAAAAAAAGGATCATAAGAAAGAAACCTTCGAACCAAAGATCGTCGGGTTCCTCTGCAATTGGTGTAGTTACGCAGGCGCTGACCTTGCAGGGACCAGCCGTATACAATACCCGCCGAATATACGGATCATACGGGTCATGTGCTCGGGGTCTGTTGATTCTATGTACATCCTTCGAGCACTGCTCGAAGGGGCTGATGGCGTGTTTGTCGGCGGATGCCATCCGGGTGATTGTCACTACATCGATGGCAACTATAAAGCCCGCCGACGCATGGTACTTCTTCAGAATATCCTTGATACCCTGGGTCTTGAGAAGGAACGAGTGTGGCTACGATGGATCTCTGCTTCAGAGGGTCAGAAGTTCGCTGACACGATGAATGAGATGACTGAAGCGGTCCGAAAACTAGGCCCCAATCCAATCGCAAAACACTGGAATCTGTAATGGAGGAACGAGAAAATGACACAAAAGATACTGAAAATAAAAGACAATGACATGGGAGGATCAATCAATGATTTCTTAGGCCTTCTCCTGTCATCCGGAAAAATACAAGCCTTGCTCGTATCACAGGCCACTCCCTCAAAAAAGATCGCGTTCCCTGTTCTTATCTCCGACCCAAAGAAACTTCATGCTGATGTTATCGCACCGGTTCTCCCGACCGCTACCGCGACGATTGTTTCCAAGATGACCAAGGTGCAACCATCTGCACAACCTATCGGGGTCGTGATGCGCCCTTGCCAGATCCGCGCGCTTATCGAACTTGTTAAACTGAACCAGGCAAACCTTTCCAACATCATCATTATCGGAATAGACTGCCCGGGAACGTTTCCCATAAACACGTATGCATCGTTTCCTGAAAAACAGACTCCGACGAAATTCCTTCTCGAATCATTGAAAAAGAATTCTGATGACTCAGAAAAATATCTCCGTTCTGCCTGCAAGATCTGCAAAGACCCAATCCCCACACACGCAGATATCGTGCTTGGTTTTTATGGAGCGGACCTTGAAAAAGAAATCTATGTTGAGGCACAGTCTGAAACCGGTAAAAAAATACTCAAGGAAATACCACTTGAGGATAAGAACGATGATAAAGTCAGAGAAAAAGCAGTCGAAGAAATCAGAGAAGAAAAAACAAAGAAACGGACCGCGTTCTTGAAAGAGAAACAAGCGATTAAAGGTATAGAGAAGATTGCGGAGTTTTTTGACACCTGTGTCAATTGCCATAACTGCCGACAGGCCTGTCCTATCTGTTATTGCAAAGAATGTCTGTTCGACTCCTCAGTGTTTGACGCTGAAGCCTATAAGTTCGTCCGCAAAGCAGAGGTTAAAGGCTTGTTTAAAATGCCGACCGATGCCCTACTCTTCCAGCTTGGGCGGATGAACCATATGATCCTTTCCTGTGTAGAGTGTGGATTATGCGAACAGGCCTGTCCCAACGAAATCCCCCTCATGGATGTGTTTATCCCGGTTGCAGAGAACGCTCAGAAGGAGTTTGCCTATTCCCCCGGTAAAGATGAAAAAGAGAAAATCCCGATGATCGTCTATCGGGAGAATGAGTTCTTGGAGGTAGGAGAAAAATAGCATGGATGTCATTGACTCCCGCAAGGTTGACCCCCAGTTCAAATTTCAAATCGCAAACGAACAAGGTGGCGAAGGTATCCTAAAATGCTTCGCCTGCGGTGCCTGCACCGCCCGATGCCCTGAGATGGATGTCAAACCGGAATGGAACGCCCGCGTCATCATCCGTAAAGCCCTGTTCGGTTTGAAAGAAGAAGTCTTAAGCAGTGAGTTCGTGTGGATTTGCAGCGCACATTACCGTTGCCTTGAAAAATGTCCTCAGAAAGTAAACGTAAAAGAAGTCATGAACGCGGTACGGGACGCCCGTCTGATTGAGGAGCAAATCGAGGATGTCACTGGAAAGAAATCAAAAAAATACCTTGATTTGGAGTTCAAATATAAAATATCCCAAACAGAAGCAGGAAAAGGCCTTTATGAATGTTTCTCCTGTGGGACGTGTACAGCAGGATGCCCAGAACGAGAGCTTGACCCATTGTACTCTCCAAGGA
>CAZLDE010000007.1:0-22272 GCA_964558215.1 uncultured Thermoplasmatales archaeon | reverse complement strand
GTTTGTAATAGTCTTGTAAATCGAATACCTTATCAGGGCTAATCCGTTCTACCATGTGTTCTTCCTTAAACACGATCTTATAGATTGTTTTATTCGAGGGGTTATCATACATTGATAAAATCTCCTTTGGTTGAATTTCTTGCACAGGTAGAACATCCAGTATTTCTTGAGCGCCATGAGAGACATTCCCATAACCGGAAAAACCAATAATAAGAGGTGCCAACGAGGACGGCAGACCTCTTGTTTTTATGTTTCTTCCTACTGCAATGAGATGTTTTTTTATTTCATCTAAATCCTTGTAGTGGATCGTCTGTTTAATCTCGTTGAACGGAGTATCAATTTGCTCATAGTGTAACCGTCGTCCCAATGTCCAGAGGGTATCAACCATGCCAGCAAGACCCGCGAACCTGCCGAAGAACACAAGGCGTCTTCCTTTTTCATCAACGATTCGTTCATAATCAATCAAGGTGCATCCTAAATCCATCATTTTCTTAAGCATCGGCATATTATGTTTCTGACCTTTGATTGTATGAGAAAAAAACACATAGGTCTTCCCTTTTTCGAAAAGGTGAAAAGGGATTTCTTTTACTGCGAAGATGACAGAGCTTGGTGAGAGGCTTTCTTGGACCTGGGCGCCGACTTTACGATAAGACTCATCTGGGAAGACCCGGATGGTCGAAGGTTGAATGACTGTGTTAATCCCATGGTTCTTGTGTAATTCCTGTACATGTCGCGGGGTGATTGGCACTCGTTGCTCCCAGCGGTTTTTATCTTCTCTACGTATGCCCAGTGTTGGAGTCATCTCATATACCCACGACACCCCATCCGTTCTTGTTTAATAGGTTTTCCGGAGAAATCAAGTAGATTGTCTCCTATTACTCACTTATCATAAAAAGAAAAAGAAGGTGAGGAGAGAGGGAAGAAGGGAGGAGAAGGAGGAAAGGAAGAAAGGTTTCCCTCTCTCATCTGCACTCTTGTATGAACTACACGAGGCTGATGCTGGATATTTCGCTGAGATCCTCAAGGTTGTTCATTTTCACCATCGAGTCTGAAATCGTGTACAGGACTTCACCGATATACAATGATCTTGTGATGTCCGTGTTGGAGAGGCCCCAGTACCAGTAGTAATCATCTGATTGTTGCATCTGCTCCGCGGTCTGATGAGTGATTCTTCCGTGGAGCTCAAAACCAGACTCAAGACTGAGCCGATAAACGTATGCCCCCTGGAAGGTGAATTGACCGAAGAGAGCCTCGGTACCCTCACTGGAGACGTATCGGTCTTTGACCTCTTGGGTGATCTCATAGAGACTTACGGGGATGACGAGTAGTTCCTTTTCTCTGTCGAAGAGGAACGCCTTATGATCATAAAGGGCTGGGCTGTCCGTGCCCCGATCCCCGATGACGACCTTTGCTTGTTCGACAGGGTTTTCGATGTCTGTCACATCAAACAACGCTATCTTCAAACCAAGGATTGCAGTGTAGTAAATTGCTCCTGATGTGTGTACCTTATCTTCATCAATGCCTGGGTCGACTTCTTTGCCGATGCCGATGATATGAGTCTCATCATAGGGATGCAGGTACTCAGAGTACCCTGGGATCTTCAGCTCACCAAGGATGCGCGGGTTATAGGGATCTGAGAGATCAATGGTAAAGAGAGGGTCAACTTGGACGAAGGTGACGAGGTATGCCCGATTACCAAGGAACCGTGCCGCATAAATCGATTCGCCAGGTGCGATGTTCTCAATCTCAGAGACTTGTTTGAGGTCCTGGTCAAGGATGTAGATGTTGTTGCTCGTCTGGGAGCCTTCCATCCAGTTGTTTCCTGAGGTGGTAGCGATTCGGAAGAAACCGTTGTGCTCATCCATGGAGAATTGATTCAGGATATGACCTGGTACTTCTCCTTGTGCGATGTAAGCGACATCACCGCTGTCAATGGAAATTTTATGAAGAATTGTGGTTTCTCTGCTGCTTTCTGCGGTGTCATCTACCTGATTTTCCATGAATATAGGATAGTAGGGGTAATGCAGTGATGCAAGGAAGATGTTTTGTTTCGACACATACATGGTCTGAGAGCTACCCAGCATGAAGCTTTTCTCAACAACATCATTGGTCTCAAGATTCAATGAAATCACATGGGTCATGGTGTCAGAAAGCTCTGGGACATCAACGTAGTAGATGTCATCTGCGGAGATGTTTTCAGTGACATTATCGATATGGATCTGTGGGATGTCTAGCGTATAATTCTTTTCATCAACAGCATAGAGGATATGATAGGTGTATTGGGTTGCGACCACATAAACAAATTCATCTATCAACCGAGCATCGAAGTATCCTCCATCCATTCTGATTTCTTTTACCAAGGTCGGGTTCGATTTTTCTGTAATGTCATAGACATTCACCACGGTTTGGTCGACTCCACCCCACCAGAGACCTGGACGAGCGATATCACCCTTAAAACCATCTTCAAGCAGCGGATAGCCGTAAAAACCACCGGTGTTCCCAAACACCACCAGACGGTCACCACGGATGAAGATGTTACTAATGGAGACATTTGTGATTTTAATCTGAGCGACAATCGTTGCTTCTAACACAGGATAGGCTTTCATGATGTAGACGGTTTGATTTGCGACCACATACAGATACGTTCCATCAGTTTTCACGATGTCTGGTTCATCCACGCCAGCGACCTGCACATTGGTCGTTGAATAGGAAGGAGGCGCCTCACCACCTAACGACCCATCAGTTGCGGATCCAGATTCAGATTTGGAAAACATGATGTTAATAGAGTCGGAATAACGACCCTGAGTTCCAGCTGATTCAAACCGTTTCTTCAGGAAAGAAAATAGTTCATCATACGACTGGAACGTATTCAGTTCATAGGTATAGGCACCCTGGTCAAGTGGCGAAAAGACAATAAGAGCCACAAGACTGGTGCACACCAGCATGCTTACGAGCAAGATTCCTGTTACCTGTTTAGTTTTCTTTTCCATCACAATCACATCTTTTTCTAAGGTTATTTCCTGTTATATCTGTTGAAGTTTATATAGTGTCTGAAAACGTTTGGGAAAAACCAAACAACAAAACGGTATTGTTTCAATCATCCCCTCTGCACGATTAAATAGTGTCTGATGATGATGGAAAGGTGATGGGAAAAACTGGGAAGTATCAAAACAATGATGTAATCAGCGCCTCTGAAATCAGTCAATATGCTTACTGTTCCTATTCTTGGTTCCTCCAGCGGCGCGGGTATAAGGCACAATCCCCATTTCTGGAACCCGGAAAAAAGACTCATATTACATTAGGAGAGAAAATCGATGGTTTTCAGACAAAGATGTGGTATGCTCGATGGTATGCAATCCTTGGTTTTATCGCATTATGCATCGGTTTCCTGTTTCTTCTGTTTGAGGTGATCCGATAGAAAAAATCGTTGTTGGTATTGGTTTGATGGTTTTAGCACTGGTTCTCATTGGATATTCTGTGCTTTTAAGACTGAGGGTCAGAACAGAAAAAAAATCATTTGGTGTCCCTGAAGGCAGAATTCTGTATTCTGACCTCAATGTCCCAGCAGCTGCGCTTTTTTCAAAACGTTTTCGTCTTTCAGGGAAACCTGATTATATCGTACAGAAAGACGAAACCTTTATTCCTGTAGAGGTCAAGTCAGGGAGCGGGCCTCATCCCCATCACAGCCAAATCCTCCAGCTTGCTGCGTACTGTCAGATCCTTGAGGACGCGACAGGAAAGTTCATTCCTGAGGGTATCCTTGTGTACAATAATACTCCCTTTAGAATTCCCTTTGATCCAAAATTACGTTTCGAGCTAGAATCAATCATGAAAAATATGAGAGCAACTTTGCGGACTGGTGAGGTCCAACGGAACCACGAGGACCAGCGACGTTGTAAAAATTGTTCAATGAAACAACATTGTTCCGATCCAATACAGGAAAGCCTGTAGTTCCATAAATATAATATACTTATCTTGTATTGTAACCAATCCATCTGAAAACGCTATGGGATAGTGTATGAAGAAAGGTCATGGTATCGGTTTCGGGAAGGCTATTTTGTTTAATGAACACTTTGTCGTGTATGGGATTCCATCAATTGTTTCTGCGATTGGGAACTATACGACCGCGAAAATTGAATCATCGAACCAACCAGGTTTTACCCTTGTAGATAAACGACCAGCAACACCGAAATACAAGGAAGATAAGCTGTCGCAGCAGAAGGAATCCTTTGAGCTGATGTTCAGGAAAATGGACTTGGATCTCACCAAGCAAGGAATCAGCATTACTCTTGAGGGAAATCTGTACGCAGCAAGTGGTATTGGAGCTTCTGCGGCGTCCTGTGTCGCGGTTGCTCGTGCACTTGCAGAATATTTTAAGATGGATCTCTCCGATGATGAAATCAATGAGATTGCCTACGAAGGTGAGAAAGGATACCACGGGACACCCTCAGGTGTGGATAACACCGCGTCAACCTATGGTGGTTTGATCTGGTTCCAGAGAGGGGAAAAGAACATCATTGACAGAATCGCATTGTCCAGTCCTGTTGAGATCGTCATCGGAAACACGGGGAAGGTGACCGATACAAAGGTAGCGGTTGAAGGAGTCAGACAACGAAAGGAGAATAATCCTAAGAAATACCAAGAGGTCTTCGATCGGGCAGAGAACATCGCCTATCTAGCGAAACGCGCGATCCATGATGGATCACTTCAGGATGTCGGAAAGCTGATGAACGAAAACCATAAACTACTACAACAAATCGAGGTCTCCTCCCGAGAATTGGATTTCCTTGTCAGCGTCGCCCGTGAATCCGGAGCCTTTGGTGCGAAGCTCACCGGTGGTGGCCTTGGAGGCAACATGATTGCACTGACACCAGGAAAAGAGCTGCAGAATAAAGTCGCAACCGCGATTGAGAAAGAAGGGTTCCAGACTGTGAAAACAGTCATAGGGGCGTCCCGTGAGAGCGTGGAGTAAATATGCATCTTCGTCCGTTTCTGAATCAATTAGAAGAACAGGAGAAACTTGTTCGAATCAAGAAAGAAGTCTCTGTTGAGTATGAGATTGCTAATATTATGTACACTTTGAATGAGAAGCCAGTGATTTTCGAAAAAGTCAAAGGCTATCCATTCCCAATTTTCGGAGGGATAACCTCTGATCGTGATATCATAGCCCAAGGGATGGGTACGACAAAGGAAAAACTGCTCTTAAAACTCGTTGATTCGCTGCGTCATCCGAAGGTCCCAGAAATTGTCGAGAAGGGCCCTTGTCAGGAGGTCGTTATAAACAACCCGGATCTAAAAAAACTCCCATTGTTGTTTCATTTGCCGGACGATGGTGGCCGGTATGCGACCGCGACCGTTGCAACAATCAAAGATCCACAGACCGGACGGAATGTGTCCTATCATCGGCTGATGGAGAGAGGACCAAATCGGTTCACCGCTCGTTTGATTAAAGGCAGGCAGACACGGACAACCTATGACAGAACCGCTGGTGATCTTGAGATGGCAGTCTGCATCGGTAACTCTGTGTCTGTGATGATTGCTGCATCGCTTGGTCCACCATCCGGTGTCGATGAGTTTTCCATTGCAAACGCGTTGTATCCGATGAAGATGGTGAAATGTAAGACCAAGGACCTTGAGGTCCCCGCTGAATCGGAATTCGTCATCGAAGGACGATTGACAAAGGATGTTGACCGGGAAGGCCCGTTCGTGGATCTGACCGAGACACGGGATTTCGAACGAAAAGAACCTGTCTTTGTCGTTGACTGCATCACTCATCGCAAAGACGCGATGTACCAAACATTGATACCTGGAAGACTTGAACATAAAATACTCATGGGGATGCCAAAGGAACCGACGATTTATGATGAGGTCAGTAAAGTAGCCTCCTGTAAAAACGTACTGGTCAGCATGGGAGGTGGATCATGGTTACATGGAATCGTTCAAATCACAAAAAAGAATCCTGATGATGGCAAAAAGGCAATCGAAGCAGCTTTTAATGGCCATAAGAGCATGAAACATGTCGTTATCATCGATGATGATGTTGATATTTACAGCCCCAACGCAGTAGAATGGGCCATCGCTACCCGGTTCCAGGGTGGAAAAGACTTAGTCGTGAAGCTGGATCAACCCGGTAGTTCCTTGGATCCATCCTCAAAACAGGAAGAAGGAAAAAAGGCTTTGACTGATAAGGTCGGAGTGGATGCAACAATTCCGTTTGATGTGGACAAAAGCAAATATGAGATTGTGAAATACAAAAAAGTGAGGCTTGATGAATACCTCAGGTAGAGGAAAATATAAGGTCTGGTTGCAACGTCATAATATCGGTGATGACATTGTTTTTTTTCTTGGCGGTGGTGAGCGTCCACATATTGGTGGTGTGGTAATCGCTGAGCCAGATAGAAAGGTTCAATCAATCCGTCTTACCGGGCATTTCGATGATATCGTGTTAAAACCTATCGCCGAGGCAGGATGCAAAAAATATAAATGTAAGGTCGTTGCAATCGGTGGTGTGCATGTCGACAATGCGACAAAAAAGGAAATCAACGTCTTAGTGGATAATTGTAAAAAACTTGCAAAGAAAATCTGAACTTAATGACCAAAGAGCCGTTTGGTTACAAGCGTCGCATAGCTGCCCTTCGGCAATATGAACGACACTTGTAGTTTATATCGTATCTTTTCATCTCTGCTGTTGATTTCGTCTTTTTCAGGTTTTGATAATATGAAATCTGCAGGGAAGAGTCGGATCTCACGTGCCCGTGTTTTAAAAAAATTCCCAGTCTGTCCTTCGATAGCAAAATCCGTTACTCGTAACACTTCTTTTGTAATCACACGATCAATTATCTGCTGCTCATCCAACGAAGATTTCATCTGATCGCTTATCGTCTGAAACGTCTGGGGTATTCTTCTTTGCTCTTGTTCTGAGAGGTCAGTGAAGAATAAAAGAGAACCAATCGCGTATTCCACAGAAAAGAGTTTTCTTTTCTCGACAGTCTTTCGCAGGAGTTCTTTTATGCATTCATTCCAAAGGAAGCTCTGATATGCATTGACATACATCTCGCGTAGATGCGCAGGAATCTTTCTATACGCCGCACGCCAGTCCTTTGTTTTATTATACTCTTTTATCACTTCACCAAATGTCTTATTGTACACGCGTACGTTCGCAAGATTATCCCATGATAAGAGAATCCTGCGTTTCTCATCTTTTATTTTCTTTGGCTCTGATTTCTGATACGCGGTCAGATACTGTTTGACTGCTTTTTCATACTTTTTCAACACGATTTCTTTTCCGATGAAAACATTATTAATAACGCTGCCGAACCGCTGTGAATCAAAATAATTCGGCACACCAACAAGTGGAATCGTCTGTGCGCTTCGAGAAATCTCATTAAGTTCCCCTTGTTGTATGTCTCGAGCTATGATGCTGAACCGATTTCCCGATAGATCACCGATCTTTATCTTCTTTTGAGAATACCCAACCAGCGTTAATGACATGAAATCCATCTGTAAAGCCTGAATGTTGTACTTCGTAGGAATCGAGAGATACTGACGGGTGAACGCATGTCTATCTTTAAGACCTGCATACCCGATTTCAAACAGGGGGAGTCGAAGTCGTTGTGCAATTCGACGGATCGCATCAAACGTATCAATCTCCTGCTTCTCCAGTAAAAAAACAGTGTGCTCATTCTTCACAGTAGATATGGTATAATCAGGGATTTCTTCAACCATGAAATCAGCAGGTTGTTGTTTCAGTTTCATAGTAAAAACAAAAACACTAAAATAATCCGAGCATATAACCCTGTCCATACGGGGGTTATCTTTGTATGTATTTAACACGAGAGGAAGAAAAAATCCTTGATGGTGAACAAGGCGAGGTCCCTGAACGCATGCTTCGATTACTTGCGCAACTTGGCGACATCTACGGTGCTGATAAAATGATCCCGGTAGGCTCAGTGCAGGTTGCTGGTGTTTCTTATAAATCCATTGCAGACCCAGGAACTGAGTTTCTCGAGGATCTCGCAGGTAAAGGAGCCAAGGTAAAGGTCCTTACCTTCCTAAACCCAGCAGGCATGGACCTAGAAGACTGGGAAACACTCAAATTCCCAAAAGAATTCGCACACAACCAACTGCGGATCATGAACGCCTTTAAAACCATGGGTATCGTAATCACCGCGACCTGCACGCCCTACCTTGCAGGAAACCTGCCACGATTCCGTGAACACATCGCCTGGTCCGAATCCTCAGCAATCTCATTTTCCAACTCGGTCATCGGCGCCCGGACGAACAGAGAGGGAGGACCTTCTGCTCTTGCGGCAGCGATCCTTGGGAAAACACCGAACTATGGATACCATCTCTGGGAAAACAGACAACCAACCATTAAAGTAAAGATCGAAACTGACCTGACCTTCGACGCGGATTTCGGCGCTCTTGGTTATCATGTTGGCAAACAAGTGAAAAACAAGATTCCGTACTTCACAGGTATCAAAAACGCTGATACTGATCAACTCAAAGCACTCGGTGCGGCTATGGCAGCATCAGGAGCTGTCGCACTCTACCATGTCGAAGGCCTCACACCAGAAGCAGACCTTGTAAACAAAGACAACCTTGAAACAATCACCGTCACAAAAAAAGAGTTAGACGAAGCCTACGCGAAACTCAACACCGGCAAAGAACCCGATATCGTTATCCTTGGCTGTCCACATGCATCGTTACGAGAGATTTCCGCGGTAGCTGAGAAGCTGAAAGGAAGAAAACTACGCAAGCCAGTCTGGGTGTGCACATCAAGGATGATGAAAGAAGCAGCCGAGCGCATGGGCTATTCCGAAATCATCGAAAAAGCAGGTGGGCATATCGTCGCAGACACCTGCATGGTGGTCTCACCCATCGAGGACATGGGATATAAAACAACGGGTGTGAACAGCGGAAAAGCAGGAAACTATCTCCCAGGGTTCTGCAAACAGAACGTGTGTTTCGCACCGCTTGAAAAACTCTTGGAGGCAGCCTTATGATGAAAGGACGAACCATCTCACCAGGGAAGGTAACAGGGACCGCGCTAGTGTCCAAAGACCCTATTGGTTTCTATGGTGGTATCAATATTAAAACCGGTATTGTCATCGAAAAAGGTCATCCCCTCGAGGGGAAGAACGTTAAAGACAAAATCCTTGTGTTCCCGTGTGGGAAAGGCTCTACGGTAGGCTCCTACGTCATCTATGGGTTACAGAAAAATGGTGTCGCCCCAAAAGGCATCATCAATAAAGAGACAGAAACGATTGTCGCAACCGGTGTCATCCTTGCAGGGATCCCCTGTGTTGATAAAATAGACATCGACCAGATCAAAGACGGGGACACCGTTGTGTTAAACGCGGATACTGCAACTGTAGAAGTCGCTTAATAAGGTCTATAACAACGCACGCATGTTCCAGGACACACCAATCCCTTGCAGTGGTACTTCATAGTCACCATCATCATCAGACCATGAGATCGATCCGTCAATTGTACAATACCCGATCTTCATCCCCAGGTACGTGGGGAATTTCCATATTTTATTTGTCGCATGGGTAATAGAGAGGTCTGCCGTCAATCTTGTCTTTGTTCCATACAAAAGGGATTGGCTGATAGCAAACAACGGATTGAGACTTGGATCTGCGTTAAGACTTAATGTGGAGGGGAGCTTCACTAAGGGGAACACTTTTTCATCCTTCTGTGTAATCTTTAAATTCACATCCTTCAACTCTGTTACTGTTTCTCCGCCATCCGTTGAAATCAACAGTGTGCCAAACGGATCCAAACTTGATAAACCACCAGAAATCGCCTGTGGACTAGGGAGATAGTTCGTTGCGTACAGAATCCATCCATTATCCAAGGTTAGGGAGAACCAGTCCCATCCTCCAATCACAAGTCTGTTAATCGTGTTTGGGGTCCAGGCATGTTCATGGGAGCCAGTTCCTTCAACGGTATACGTTTGCCCGTTAATTTGAACGGTCCCTGAGACCTCACAGCCGAGCAGGATATAGCTTGCGATCTCGCTATCTGATATATCAATAGCTTGTGATCCCAAGGTCCAAATGGGTAAGGACCTGGCGTTATAATCAAGGTCAATGACAAGTTCCACGGAGGGGTCAATATCTGAATCCTCCGCATGGAGATGCCATCTCGGGTATGATCCCTCAACCCAGGAGTTCTCAAATTGAACCTGCACTCCAGGAGTACCAGCAATAAGAGTCCCCTCTTGAAGGATCCCCAGATGATGTTCCTTGTTGATCATCCCACCATAGGTCTCACTCGTGTTTCCCAGCAAGCTAACAATAAGTAAGTCAGGTTTATTCGTTCCAAGAAGGTCACCTCGAGCCATATGATTGAAGCTTACTGCAATCATCCAATCTTTCAACTGAGTGGAATCAGAATCAAAAACCGCAGTAAAATACCACCATTCGCGAGAGACACGCAGTTGACTGAAATGCGCCCCTTCATCCTCAGATGAGACATCACGTCGAAACGCTGGGATAAGGGATGTTGGTGGAGTGGGAAGTTTTTCTGGCGGCAGCGGCATGACTGTGGTATTATTGCCCCCAGGGGGAGAAGTATGAACATCTGGGAGAACGGTATGGATATAGTCTGCCTTGTAGAAAAAAAGCGTAGAAACTACGATGAGTACTACGATGATGATTGTATCTATTTTTTTAAATTTCATTCTCCACCAAACGATATCGCTCTAATCTGCTTCTGACGGGAGAATATTAATAGTTTCTTGTACAACTGATACCGATTCATCGGGCGCGCATATTTTTATTAATACAATGAACAATTAACCCCTAACCACCCCGCGGAGGCAATACATGATTGAAAGACGCGATATTGAGGAGTATTTTACCGAACTTACCTGGATACAGGATAAAGGTTTGAGACGCAAGGTTGTAGATGTGTGGAAGACCGCTGCAGACCGGGGCAGATGGACAAGTCTTCAACAAATCCCTTTTACCCTTTTGTTTGAGAATTCAGGCCTGCTTGTCGATCATACAAGAAGGATTACCAAACTTGCCTGGAACGTGGTTAACGCACGAGAAGAGCATCTTCACAAGGATTATCTCATCGCTGGGGCACTGCTTCATGATGTCGGAAAACTCTTGGAATACGAGATGAAGGAAGGAAAAATCATAAAGAGTGCGTTTGGGGAGAAAACCCGCCATCCTGCGGGTGGCGCGCAACTTGCTGAAGAATGTAACCTTCCAAAAGAAGTAGTCCATATCATCGCTGCACATTCACATGAGGGGGACACCATGAACCGCACACCAGAGGCAATCATTGTACATCATTGTGATTTTATTGATTTTGAAATAAAAAAAAGGAAGTGACATAGTGAGGGTACAGAACGCTGCAGGAAGAATGGTCGAGACGACGATTGGTGATAGAACCTTTCAACCGTTCTCAGGGGCACGAAAATACGGATTTGAGTCAAAACTGACAACTCTTGAGATGGCGTTAAAAAACTGCCCATTGAAGAACGGGATGACCGTGTCCTTCCACCATCAGCTCCGCAATGGGGATTTTGTGGTCAACCAGACGCTGGCAACGATTAGAGAACTAGGAATAAAGAATATCCGTTTAGCCCAGACTGCACTGTTTACGGTTCATAAACCAGTGATTGACTATATTAAAGAAGGAGTCGTCAGTCGAATCGAAGGTAGTTTAAACGATTCTGTAGGGGATTACATCTCCAAACATCCATTGAAAAGCCCAGTGATTCTGCGCTCTCATGGAGGACGATGGGGCGCGGTAAAAACAGGGGAACTTTCCGTTGATGTCGCAGTCATCGCAGCGTCAGCATCTGATGAGCATGGAAACTGCACCGGTCTTTTAGGAGACAGTGCGTTTGGACCGATTTCGTATTCGCAAATCGATGCGATGAAAGCAAAACATGTCATCATTGTTACCGATACCATCGTTGAATACCCCTGCAAACCACAAGAAATCCAGGAGCGATATGTGGACTCTGTCGTGCAGGTGGACAGAATCGGTGACCCAAGCCAGATTGTATCTGGATCCTTGAAAATCACTGATGATTCTGAGAAACTCAACATCGCCCGTCAATGCGTCGACCTCATGGATGCCGCAGGTCTGATAAAGGATGGCATGGTGTTCCAATCAGGAGCAGGGGGCATCTCTCTTGCTGCTGTGAAGTACCTTGGGGAGCGACTTGAGGAGAAGAATGTTGTCGCATCATGTGCCACTGGCGGGCTAACGAAATTCATCATCGATATCTACAAGGCAGGAAGGGTAAAGAAAATGTATTACTCACAGGTGTTTGATACTGAATCGATACGGTTCATCCAAAACGACCCCAGTCTACCAGCCGATATTGGTCATTACGCTGATCCAACCTCAAAGGGACGGACTGCAGACAGCCTTGATGCAGTCGTACTGGGGGCAACCGAGGTTGATGTGAAATTCAACGTCAATGTTAACACTCATAGCGATGGGAGATTGTTACACGGGATTGGAGGACATCAGGATACAGCGGCAGCAGCCGACCTGACGATTATCACCACTCCGATTTTCAGGAAAACAAACCCGATTGTCCGGGAGGATGTTACAACGATTACGACACCAGGGTCTGTGATTGATGCGATTGTGACAAACCGGGGTATCGCAATTAACCCGATACGAAAGGATCTTCTGCAGAAAATCAAAGGCACCATCCCAACCATTCCTATCGAAGAGCTCAAGATCATGGCGTACGAAGCGACCGGTACACCACGCCAGCCTGCCCTTGGTGACGACATCATCGGGATAATCAAATGGTTTGATGGAACAGTCATTGATATGGTACGAGTCGTAAAAGAGGAGAAATCATGAGATGGAAAACCTCGATAACTAAAATAGAACCAAATCACATTGTGACAAAAGGATTCAGACAGGAGGACCTCATTGGGACTATCCCGTATGCTTCTGTCGTCTATCTGCTTTTACGGGGAAACCTTCCTTCAAACGAGGACGGCCGCATGATGGATGCGATCCTTACCGCTTGTATCGATCATGGTGTTACACCTCCTTCATCAATTGCATCACGAACAGTTGCATCAGGGGGAGTCCCCTTACCGACGGCGGTCGCTGCAGGGATTCTCTCCATTGGCGATGCGCATGGCGGTGCGATAGAAAAAGGAGCAAAATTCCTACAGGAAGGTATACTTCTGACGAAAAAAGAGGGAAAAAGCGTTGAAACGATTGCGAAAGATTTGGTAAAAGAAAGTAGCGAACAGAAGAAGCGAATCCCTGGTTTTGGGCATCGTATTCATACGCAGGATCCCCGAGCAACAAGGCTCTATGGCCTTGCAGAAGAACTAAAAATCGCAAAAGACCATGTCGCTCTTTCAAAAGCTATCGAATCTGAATTAGAAAAAACCCAGGGAAAGAAACTTCCGATTAATGTCGATGGAGCCATCGCCGCAATCATCTCAGATATGGGGTTTGACTGGCGATTAGGCAAAGCGTTCTTCTTACTTGGAAGGGTCGCTGGGTTGACTGCTCATGTGTACGAAGAGCAAACGCAGGAAAAACCAATGCGCGAGATGTTCACAATCGACTATGATTACACCGGTCCTAAGGAACACGACTTACCATAGATAATCTTATGAACAGGAAAGAGCAAATATTAAAACAACCTTTTGTTATCTTGTGCTAACATCATGAAGATTCTACTTGTATTTCCACGCATTGAACATGGGGCGACGACCTATTCTGATAAAGGATCATGGGCTTCGATATTGTTTGGATATCCAATCATCACGCTTCCACATCTTGCTGCTATCACACCGCCGGATCATACCATAAGAATCGTCAACGAAAACTACGAGGATATCGATTTTGACGAACCTGCTGATCTTATTGGGATTACCAGCTATACGATGACTGCACCCCATGTCTATGAACTTGCCGATGAATTCCGCAGACACGGGAGAAAAGTCGTACTGGGCGGGTATCATCCCACAGCGATGCCCCAGGAAGCCATTCAGCATGCGGATAGTGTCGTTCTTGGAGAAGCAGAAGCGTCATGGCCGAATCTGATTAAGGATTGTGAGAAAGGGGTATTAAAACAATTTTATGAACCAAATCCAGAATTTGATATGACTGCGATCCCCCCCATCAGACGTGATCTGATACGCCATAACCCCTTGCTTGGTGCGGTCCAATCGACGAGAGGATGCCCGAATCAATGTGAATTCTGTGCGATAGCAAGTTTCTGTAAACATGGAGTGAAGCAACGTCCGATAAAAAGCGTTGTCGAAGAGATAAAGCAAATGCCAAACAGCATGTATATCATCCATGACCCAAGTCTTACCGTGAATCCCCCGTATTCACGGGAGTTATTCAAGGAACTTATCAAACAGAAAGTGGATAAAGGTTGGGTGTCGAACGGCAACTCTAATGTTCTTGGAAAAATCGATGATGACTTTCTTGATTTAGCTAAAAAATCCGGGTGTGTTGAATGGTTTGTTGGTTTTGAATCCGTCAGCCAAGAATCCTTAAACGGCATTAAAAAAACCGTCAATAAGGTCGAGGATTTCAAACAGACCATCAAACGGCTCCATAAGCACGGGATGGCGGTCCAGGGTGGCATCATCTTTGGTTTCGATCAAGACACCTCCGAGATCTTTGATTTGACTTTGGAGAAGATGTATGAATGGGAGCTGGATGCTGTCGAAATCAACATTTTGACCCCTTATCCGGGTACTCCGTTGTTTGATCGACTGGAGCGTGAGGGGAGGATTACCAGCCGAGATTGGAAGCGGTATAATCAAGTCGATGTGGTTTTCAAACCAAAGAATATGACGGAAAAAGAGCTCTTTGAGGGGACCAGGAAGGTGGCTAAACAGTTCTACAGGATGCCTGATGTCATCCATCGTGCCGTTCGGACTTTTGCGATTGTGCGAAGAGCAGCGGCGATTCTCCCTGCCGGGACCAACTACACATTTAGACGGTATTACAAAAGGGACTTCAGATTCTGATATCAAAAAAGACCATTATTTTTTTGTTAGAAGAAAAGAATCAAAGGATCCGAGCGTCTCTGTGTGGACGTGATTTTTAATAGTGAAATACCCTGAAAGATCCAGTGTTTTATCCGTTATCCTTCCCTGTGGATCTGTGATAGTCCGATAGATGACTTTGGTGTGTTGACTCATACGCTTGGCAAGCTGATTGAGTAACACTGCAGGGTGTTTGACTCCATAAAGCACAACGATGACGGTGAACCGTTCGAGTGGATAGGTAAATCCATCAGCACACTCTATAGAAAGAATCTTTTCGAGATGATGATTTTTTACGTAGAGTATCGCTTCTTTCACTGCGTTACAGTCCTTATCAATCGTCGTGGTTTGTGCATGGGTGTTTCTTGCGATAAGCACTGGTGTTGCCGGCAGAGAACCGCTTCCAATGACGAGCACTTTATCCTGAGATGTGATTTGTGTCATGGCTATTTCTTCTGTGACGATCTCCTGGTATAATTTCAGGTAGATGTCGGAGATGATCTCGAATTTGCATCCTACTTTTTCAAAAATAATAAAGAAGATATCCATGATGTTTTTCAAAGCATTTGTTGTGATTTTTTTGCCCACCTGTTTGAAGACAAGGGTCTGAAGGGTTGAAAATAATTGTTCAAGCATTGAAGTTGCCATAGGAGGTTCTCTTCTTTTTGATGATTTTCATTTCTTTAAACACCAGGATTTTTTTAAATGTACTGTTTGGTTTTCAGCCAAAGCGTTGTCCGTCTCATTCCTTCGGCATAGTCGATCGCAGGGGTATATCCAAGCAGTTTAGTTGCCTTATCTATTGAAACTTTCTGGGTATTAGTTAAGATGCGAACAGCTGTTGGGGTGAGAAGAGGGCTTATGTGGAAAAGAATATAGCGTAGCATCATGAACTGGCTGATGATAGATGCAGTGGTCTTTGGTATGTCTCGTGTGATCGGTGGTTTTCCCGCAAGAGCTGCAAGGTCGTTGAGATACGTCTTCCAGGTAGTGGTATTATCTCCATCGGTTATTTCAATAACTTCTCCATCGAGACGAGGGGAAGTGAGAGTTGACTGGAGAGCGTCGAGAAGGTTATCGATGTATGTATGAAGGAAAAGTCCCGTCCCCTGATCAATCAAGGCGATGCGATCCTTCTGGATAGCCTGGAGCGGACGAAGACACCAAGTGGCAGCACCAGGTCCATAGACATTCCCTGGTCTAATGATGACCACCGGGAACTGCTCATCATGATATTTCCGTAAGAGATACTGTTCCGCTAAAGCTTTTGAATGACTGTATGGTCCTTTTTTTTTTGTTGATAAATTATGGAGATGACTCAGGAAAATGAATCGCTGTATCTTGGTGCCACATGCTTCAACAAGATTCTGTGTCCCCCGTAAATTGACGTCCATGATTTCCTTTTTTTTGCCGAAATCCTTAACAAGAGCGGCACAATGGAAGACGACGTCACCTTCCTGAATAAGTTTTGTTAGAGAGGTTGGATCGGTCAGATTAGCAGACACGTACTCTACCTGATTATCACGATATTGCAGCGGAGAGAGATGAAGAACCGCTCGTACATGATGCCCGTTCTGAATAAGTCTTTTCACCAGCAGGGATCCTATGAAGCCAGAGGCTCCGGTGACAACACAGTTCATGGTCTCTAGGTCAACTCATATCGCTCCCGTAAGAGATATTGAGACAGAAGTGTCGCAACAAGGCACAGAACACAAAACGACACAGCAAGAAAAGAATCACTAGTGGTTCCGACGATGAAGGCTGACGCAAAGATGATTCGCTCACCGACAAACAACTCATGAGCATGTAACGATTGTTTCCGTGTAAGCAAGGAACCTGCAGTAAATAATATCAGATACATGAAACAAAGAATCATTACACCAATGATGAAAAAGAAAAGAAAGGAGAAAGGATACCGGAGAAACCCAGAGGAATAAACGATTCCGACAGTAAGAAGAAGGTATAAAAAACTTAAGAGAACCGATAGACGGAGCGTCCGTTTAATCCCGTACCGAACCGGTGTAGTGGTGTACCCACCCCTCTGATCCCCTTGCACATCCCGTATCGCTCCGATAATATTGCTGTTGGTGTCATGAAAGAAGAACACCAAGCAAAGCATCCAGATCGAAAGGGGGATTGAAGAGAACAAAGACAGGGAAAAAACACCGAACAGATATGTCGTCACAGTCATCGCACCACGATTAAAATTCCCAAAAAGACCTCGTGCTTTTGTGAACTTCGCATAAAAAAACACAAGAACACCGGCTAATAAAACCAGCAAGAGATTTGATACATTAAGCAGAAATGTCAGTAGCAACCCAACAACCGCATACACTGCACCAACACAGAGCGCCTCAGTAGGAGTGATTCTCCCCGATGGTATGGGTCGATGTGGTTTCTGGATAGCGTCTAGCGTCCTGTCAAAATAATCAGCAAGGTATAATCCTGCGATCCAACCAAGAATCGGAATACAAAAGACAAGAAGTGAGACACGCAGCGGGGGGATCTCTCCATACACAAGACAAGCACCTACTAGACTTACAAGCCCGCACCAGAACAACGTGTACGGCCTCATGGTCTCAAAATGAGCAAACAACTTGGTTTTCAACAGGGTAGTCAAGGGCACGTGTGACAGCCTCTCAATGAATGAGCGCTGAGTATTATTACCTACCTACTTTTAAGACCTCGCTTGACCGGGATGTGTAAAAACTATTTAAAAGCAACAAAGAATAGCTGTGCTTAAGAATGAGACGAAAAAATCAAACACACAACCCATGGACCGCCAAAGATGAACGAGGAGACCCATCACGAATTCTTGAATGGTGGGCGACCGAGGCTTTTTTCATCTCCCAGGAAGACAAGAAACGATGGAGCCTAAAAGTCGCATTCAGTGAAGGATTCATCGATGAAAAACACCGTGGTGTTGTCTGTAACATGACCTTGTTTGATCAGGATTCCAACAAGCATTACGTCTATTATCTCCGTACTGCAGGAGCACATTTACAATCCAACAGCGAAACCTTTGATGTGCACCATAATGATTCCTACATGAAAGGATCATATCCGACCTATCAGATGCATTTCCATGATCCCGACCATGATATCATGATTGATTTTACCTGCCATGCAGAATCGTCTCCCCATTGGGTCGCCTCGGACATAACCAACGGATGGCTCCCGATGGGTGTCGGTTTCTATCGGTATGGATTCATCCCTAAAACCAAAATCTCAGGGACCATGACTATCCAGGGTGATACCTTTATCATCCAAGGACAAGGGTTTTTTGAACACGTATGGGGCAGTTTTGATTACGAACATCCCCTTTCGACACTCTCAGGGGTTTTAAAAGCCCTCTGGGTGTATAAAAAACTCGTGTTCTGGTGGTTACAGAACCATAGATTAACATTTCCTCGAAAATTAATGCTCAGCACCCAGAACAATCCTTTAGGCTATGACTGGATGTGGGGATTGCTTGACAACGGTTGGTCAGTTTTTTATGGCAATGCGATGTTCTGGATCATGGATGGCCCTGCTGCAGGAATTCTCATCTTCACAAAAGACGGGAAGAACTACACAGAATTCTCAGATATCACGTTCCATTACAAAAAAACCATTTATTCCAAGAATCATGACTTCTATTACCCTACCGAACTAGAGCTCATCGCAAAGAAGGGAAAAGAAACACTCAGACTCACGTGCACAATGACCAATGACAGCAGGGAATACATCCGATCGGCACGAGCACATCTATTTTGGACAGGTCTTGCTCTCTGTGAAGCTCCTGGTATCATCGACGGCTCCTATGACGATGGAAAAAAAATCATACCAATCCATGGAGTCTGTAAAATTGAGCCACAACGGGAACTTTCTGTGCTTGGCCATAACATGCTCATCGTGCATTTCATCATTCTACCGAGATGTGTTGGGTTATCTATTCACCTTGAATCCCATTATTTTAGGAAGAAAATCACTGTACAACTGCAGTTAGCCCCAAAACCAGGGATACAACTCAAGATGAAACGGATCGCACCATCAGAGATCCATTAAAGAAAAGTGATGTGAAAATTTTAATATACCCAGGGTTGTTTCCAAAGGGGCGTCTTATGAAGAAAAACGTGCTCTCCATTCTTGATGTTGGCGATGAAATTGAAAAAATTATTGATCGTGCTATACAGCTGAAACACGACGCCAAAACAGGAAGGGAATTAAAATACTTACAAGGAAAGACCCTTGCGATGATTTTTGAGCGGGCTTCAACGAGAACCCGGGTCTCATTTGAGGTCGGTATGAATACCCTTGGTGGTCATGCTATTTATCTTACAGGAAAAGAGATAGGGATAGGGAAGCGAGAATCAGCAAAGGATGTGGCATTGGTGCTGTCTCGATATGTTGATGCGATTATGTATCGAGCGATTGATGAGAAGAACCTACAGGAACTTTCTACGTATGCGACCGTGCCAGTCATCAACGGGTTAGACCGATTCGAACATCCCTGTCAAATCCTTGCCGACCTGATGACGATAAAAGAAAAAAAAGGACGACTGCATGATTTGAATTTTGTTTTTATCGGGGATGGGGATGATAACCTGACGCATTCCTACCTGCTTGGCTGCAGTAGTGTTGGGATGAACACGACGATTATCTCTAAACAAAAATACTGGCCAAATCAGCAATACATCCAGAAAGCAACAGAGATAGCGACAAAGAAAAAACATACGGTCACAATAACCGAGGATATCAGCGCAGTCGTTAATGCTGATGTGGTCGCCACCGACACCTGGATTTCTTTTTGGTATGATGACCAACGAACACAGCGTCTCACAGACCTTAAAGGGTATACAATTACACCAGATGTTATGAAAAAGGCAAAACCAGATGCGATCTTCATGCATTGCATGCCTATTTACTATGGGGAAGAAGTAACAAAGGATGTCGCCTATAGCCCACAATCAGTTATCATCGACGAGGCGGAGAATCGCATGTGGGCACAGATGGCGCTTCTGGTTACATTATTACAGTAGTCCAGTGAAGATAGAAGGCGTTTACAAGCTGTAGCAAAATGTCAAGAAAAATCAAGGAGTAACTGAAAAGCAAGAAGTCATACTGTTTCTTCCCGACGATTTTCGCCTGTCGTCTCCGCTCAAAATCATCGGTGCTTTTAATCATAGAGTAGGATTGATTAAGAGCATACAACCACAAGACGATAAAGGGGATGAGGAAAATCAAGGACAGCAGTGTAAGTGCCCAGAGTAGTATGCCGATGACTCCAGCGATGATAATCATCAGAAACGAGATTTTCGCCGCGGTTTTTTCCCCAAACGATGTCGCATAGGTTCTCACACCAAGTTTCCGGTCGCCTTCCACGTCATTAATTCCTTCTGCTAGGTCATGGGCATCGTCTGCGAAATAGGAAAAAAAGACGAGCAGCACCATAGGTAAGATATGAGCGGTGTTAATAGAAAGCAAGCCAATCAACGGCACTGAAATGGTTATACTACCCTCAACGGAATATCTAGACCAGAGCGCAACAAAACCAAAGATGGGAACAGTTAACCATTGGACAGGAGTAAATATCTCTGAATAGGCTGGGATTTTAATTTTCTTCTTGAGGTATTTATTATGGAACGTGACGAACAATGCATTTGATCCAACAAGTATCAGACACCAAAGGCTTGTGAGTGCTGCGAAAAGGAATGTCAATGCAGAAAACACCAAAGCGACAGCAAAAAACCTAGATTGGCTTATCCTTTTGTCAGGTATCGGTCGCGTCGGGTGAACCACGATATCGATATCTTTATCCGTGATGTCGTTCCATATAAGGGCGGCAAAGAAACCTGAATAGAGGGTTGCAATCGTTAACAAGACAAGAATAAAGGTCTCACCGCTGTATGGTTGAATTCCATATGCAAACATGATTGCAGCTGCATACATGAACGCATAACAAATCATCTCATAATAGGTAAACGCACGCCATTTGAAGAGAAACCGTATCGGTCGTTTCAAGATGTTTTCCTGCGCAGCTGGTGATTGTTGCATCGTTGACACCGGATGGTAGTAGAAAAGAGACTAAAAGATTTTCCTCATTTCTTTCGTAGGCAAAACGTCGTCCATCCTATCGGTTCAAAAAAGGGAAACGGGTTGTGACGGACTTGTTTTTTTAGCTCAACATCCTGATATTCATCAAGACATTGCAGAATATCATTGGCTGCGATATCCACTTCACGGACGATAATGGTGCTTTGTGATTTTGCTTTTTGGAAGAGATGTCGTAGGATTTGTACCTTTGGCAGGGAACAGCTGGAGACAATGATGACGTCAAAATTTTCCACAGGGAAGTCAAGACCGTCACCATGGGTAATTGTGATACGATCCTTAAGTTTGTTATTCTGAATGACCTTACGGGCTTGTGTCACAGTCTGTAGATTTTTATCAATACCGGTGATATGTCCTGTGCTACAGTCTGCTAACACCATCTCGGTTAAGGGGTAAGCCCCGCACCCGATGTGAAGGACATTTACATTCGTTTGGATGGTGCAATTCTCATATTCCTTTTGGTATTCCTTACCAATGAATCTATTATACAACAACGCGATTTTTTCGTTCTTATATGACCAGGTATCAGCAAGTTCCCAGAAACAATTTGAGGCTCTTTTAATGATGAATATCGCAATAGTATCAAGAATGTTTTTTTTGTTGTTTCGTTGTTTCATACCTGTTCACTTGAGGAGGGAGCCGGCTGGTTCCTGAGTTCTAAGATGTATGCGTTATCATAGTATTTAAGATATTGTTTAATAATAGATAATCGTCCACTTCTTATTTATACAGTTTTTTCATGAGTAACAGAAGGATGTTGCAGATGACGCCAAAGGAATTCGCCACAATAATCGCGATATCATCACGTAAAACCCCATAGATAAGCCAAAGCGACATACCACTTGTTAGGACCACGGGCATCCAATACGAGACGTCATGAAGTTTTTTGGTCCGGTATCCTCGTATTAACTGTGGGATAAAACCAACTGAGGTGACTGCTCCTGCGGTAAAACCAAGGACGGTAAAGGTATCAAAATTCATATGTGCCCGTCATCTAATAAAGTATATTAAGGCTTTCTAGTATGCACGCATAAGATTTTCAAGGAAAAAAAGATGTATATCTTTCCTTGGGCCCGTGGGGTAGCTTGGTATCCTTCTAGCTTGGGGTGCTAGTGACTTGAGTTCAAATCTCAACGGGCCCACTGAACTAGTTTAGACTCTG